>CBFCXR010000017.1:0-27473 GCA_965602045.1 uncultured Bacteroidales bacterium
AACTCAGACTTAGATGGAGAAGAAGGTTGAGGATATTTAGATAATATTAATAAATTAATTATTAAAAAAGCGGCTTATAGCCGCTTTTTTAATTAGAATTTTTTATTGTGCCAATAAAAGCTTTAATATTCTTTTTCAAATCCCCGTTATTTGCTAATGCTTTAATAAAGGCACTTCCAATAATTGCTCCGCTTGCATATTGACATGCTCTTTTAAATGTTTTATAATTTGATATGCCAAATCCGATTAATCGTGGATTTCTAAGGTTCAAACTTTCAATTCGTTTAAAATACTCCAGTTGCTCTCTTTCAATATCTTCTTTTACACCGGTAGTTGAGGAACTTGATACAAGATAGACAAATCCACTACTTATACTGTCAATCTCTTTAACTCTTTTATCGCTTGTTTCCGGAGTAACTAAGAAAACAACTGACATGTTATGTTTTTCAAACAAATATTTATATTCCTTTAGATAGATATATGGAGGTAAATCAGGTAATATTAAGCCATCGATACCAATTTCATTGGATTTAACGCAGAATTCTTCAAACCCATATTGCATAACAGGATTTATATATCCCATAAGTAACAGGGGTATCTCCGTTTCTTTTCTAATATTCTTTAGTTGATTAAATAACAATTTTAAGTTCATCCCATTTCTTAAGGCTGTATCATTGCTCTTCTGAATTACAGGTCCATCGGCAAGGGGATCAGAAAATGGAATGCCAATTTCAATAATATCAGCCCCGCATTCTGCCAAAGTCTTAATTATCGTCTGAGTGTCATCTAATTGTGGATAACCTGCTGTAAAATATACTGATAGAATATTTTCAGGCTTCTGTGTAAATAACTTGTCTAATCGGTTCATTATGATATATATTATAAAAAATAATAGTAAACATATATTTTACTTTTCTCTCAAATACTTAATGTATATCTTCAAATCCTTATCACCTCTGCCTGACAGACAAATTGCCACAACATCTTCCGGCGTGAATCTCTTTTTCTTAAGAATAGCTAAAGCATGTGCGGTTTCCAAAGCAGGAATAATACCTTCCATTTCTGTTAGCTGGTATGCTGCTTCTAATGATTCTTCATCAGTAGCATTCATAAAAATTACCCTTCCGGTCTTGTGAAGGTGAGGATGAATCGGACCTATTCCGGGATAATCAAGACCTGCAGATATTGAATATGGTTCTGTAATTTGTCCGTCTTCATCTTGCATTACCATAGATCTGCTCCCATGTAAAACACCTGGCCTCCCCAATACCATGGTTGCTGCACTGTAACCCGAATCAATACCCTTACCGCTGGCTTCCACGGCAATTAATTTAACTTTCTCATTGTTAAGATAATGAAAATATGCACCTGCTGCATTACTGCCCCCTCCAACACATGCAATTATATAGTCAGGGTATTCCCTGTTTATTTTTTCCATCAGTTGCCATTTCATTTCTTCACTAATAACTGACTGTAATCGTGCAACCATATCAGGATAAGGATGCGGACCTACAACCGACCCAATTATATAATGAGTATCTGCAGGATTATTTATCCAGTCTCTTATTGCTTCATTTGTAGCATCTTTTAAAGTCTGGTTCCCGCTATAAACTGTCACAACCTTAGCACCCAGCATTTTCATTCGTAATACATTAGAAGCTTGACGTTCAACATCAAGCTTTCCCATATAAATCACGCATTTGAAATTCATTAAGGCACATACCGTGGCTGTAGCAACCCCATGCTGGCCTGCTCCGGTTTCTGCAATAATCCTTGTTTTTCCTAACCTTCTTGCAATTAATATCTGGCCAATGGTATTATTTATTTTGTGGGCACCGGTATGTGTTAGATCCTCCCTTTTCAGATAAATATTTGTTTTATAATATGCTGACAATCTTTTAGCATAATACAGTGGTGTGGGCCGGCCCGCATAATCTTTCAGCAATTCCTTAAACTCTTTTTGAAACGCCGGATCATTTATATAAATGAGGTAATTAATCCTCAGCTCCTCAATATTCTTATACATCATTTCAGGTATATAAGCACCCCCAAATTCGCCATAATAGCCTTTTTTATCTACATCGAACTTCATAAAACATTAATATTTAAGTTTTTGTATAAATTTCTTTATTTTAAAAATATCTTTTATTCCTGGCTCTGTTTCAAACCTGCTGTTAATATCAACAGCACAAATATTTATATTTTTAATATTTTTAATCGAATTAATATCATCAATGTCAATTCCTCCGCTTAATAAAACAGGTATTTCATTGTTATAACCCTGCAGAATATCCCAGTTAAATTTTCTGCCGCTGCCACCATAAGTTTTGCATTTAGTATCAAACAGAAAATATTTGCAATATGGCTTATAAGGTTCTACACCGGAAAAATCAAATTTGTCATCTACATTAAATACTTTAATTACATGAATCCCCTGAATAAAAAGTTGCCTGCAGAAATCTGCCGTCTCACAACCGTGAAGTTGAATAAGATTTAATTTAAACATTTTATGCTTTTGAACAATAGAATCTTTGCCGGCATTAACAAAAACACCAACTTTACTAATGTTCTCAGGAATATTACAGGAAATACCCGGATCAAAATCTTCGCCAATATATCTTTGTGATTCCGGATAAAAGTTAAATCCAATATAATCGGGAGAAATTTTTACTAATTCTTTTATATTAGTTTCATCCCTCATTCCACAAACTTTGATATTTATTTTTTTAAAGTTCATGTATTCCATCTTAAAATTCTTAAATACACATCAGCCGAAAAATTTTTTCTTAATCCCGTGTTACAAATTTTTAACAAATCTTTCAAATGCCGTGGCGGGATTATCATCCATCATAAATTTCTCTCCTATTAAAAAGCCGTGAAAACCATAATTTTTCAATTTTATTATTATTTCCGGAGAATCTATACCACTTTCAGATATTTTAATAAAATCCCCGGGAATTCCTTTTGATAAGGTAGCTGAAGTATTAATATCAACAGTGAAATCTTTCAAATCTCTGTTGTTTACTCCTACGATATCAATGAATTCATTTAAAAAATCAAGTTCTTCAATTTTATGCACTTCCAGAATTACCTGCATGTTCAACGAGTTAGCTAACCTGGCTAATTCTTTAGTCTGTTTTATTTTCAAGACAGCAGCTATTAATAGAACAACATCAGCACCAATTGATTTGGCTTCTATTACCTGGTATTCATGTATCAGGAAATCTTTGCGCAATATTGGTAAATAATTTAATTCCCGGGCTTTAGTCAGATCCTGATTACTCCCTCCAAAATACCTGGAGTCAGTTAAAACTGAGAGACCTGAGGCTCCGGCATTAGTATATCCAACTGTCACATCTTCAATTTTAGCTTTTTCATTAATAATTCCTTTGGAGGGTGATCTCTTCTTATACTCTGCAATTATCCCTGATTTCCCGGGATTGGTTAAAAAATCTGTTAATGGTAATGTATTCCTTTTAAAGTATTTACTTTTCTCGAGCTTACTTATATCTTTTAGCTGTTTATTCTCCTTTACTTCTATTTTCTTATATTCTGCTATCTCATCCAGTATAGTCATGATTGCAAACCGATTAATTTATTTAATGCGTTATAAGCACTTTTACTTAATAATGAATCTTTTGCATCATTGATACATTCTTTTATTGATTTGTTTCCATAACAGCATTTGAGTCCCATTGCAGCATTTATAATAACTACATTATTCTGCGCTTCTGTACCATTACCAATTAATATGTCATTAAAAATTTTAGCTGCCTCTTCTACTGAATTTCCTCCAAAAAGATCATCATGAGACACTTTTTTCAACTGCACAGCTTCCGGAGACAGGATTTCATCAGCATCATTTGAAATATACCTGAAATCTCCGGTAAGTGATATTTCATCATAACCTTCCAGGCTATAAACTATAGTATAATTTACGTCTGTATCTTTATAAACATCATTATACAATTCCATTACTTCCTCATTAAAAACACCTATTAGCTGATTTTTAGGGCGGGTTGGATTTACCATCGGTCCGAGTATATTAAAAAAAGTTTTTACTTTAAGACTTTTTCTTACAGGTCCCACACTTTTCATTGCCGGATGAAAAAGGGGAGCATGTAAATAACAAATATTCGCTTCATCTATTTCCTTTTTCAGTTTATTTTCATCATTACTGAATTTATACCCGTAATGCTCAAAAATATTAGATGATCCACATGCTGATGATACTCCGTAGTTTCCGTGCTTTACAACCTTAATACCTGCACCTGCCAAAGTAAAAGCAGTTAAGGTGGAGATATTAAGAGTATTTTTTTCATCACCGCCTGTGCCACATACATCAATAGTGTTATAATCAGATAAGTCAACAGGGATACAAAGATCCAGCAAAGCATCCCTGAAACCGGCTAATTCCTGAGAAGTAATTTTTCTCATTAAAAAAACCGTCAGGAATGAAGCAATTTCAATTTCTGAATACTGCCCTTCTCCTATCTGAATTAGTATTTCCTTAGCTTTTTCCCTGCTAAGTGTTTTATGAGTAAATAAGTAATTAAGTGTTTCCTTCATATGAATAATTTTTATTTTTGACTTAACATTGTAATATTTCCAAAAGTATATCTCATAATGAAAATAAAAAATTTATATTTATAGTTTTAGCCAATTATCCATAACTTTCTCACCATGTTCAGTTAATACCGATTCAGGATGAAATTGTACCCCCTTAACATCGTATTCATTATGACTTATTCCCATTATCAATCCCTTGTCATCTTCACAGGTAATAGTGAAGCAAGCTGGCAAACCCTCTTTTGATACTACCCATGAATGGTATCTTCCTACTTCCAGTTTTTCCGGTAATTCGCTATAAAGAGGATCGTCAGGAGTGAATACCGAAATAACGCTTGAGACTCCGTGATATACTTTATCAAGGTTAATTAAATTAGCTCCGAATGCCTCTGCAATAGCTTGATGGCCTAAACATACACCCAATATGCTTTTTGTTTTAGCATACTTCTTAACCAATTCAATACAAATGCCAGCCTCAACGGGAATTCCCGGGCCCGGTGATAAAAGTATTTTGTTATACTTATCAATTTTATCCAGTGAAATTTCATCATTTCTAAACACATCAACCGGTTCACCTGTTAATTTCCGGATATAATGGACCAGGTTATAAGTGAATGAATCGTAATTATCTAATACTAAGATCTTTCTCATTTTTTTATCTTTAGTGTTTATATATCTTTTGCCATTAAAATAGCCTTTTTTAAGGCTCCGAGTTTATTATTTACTTCATGAAGTTCACTTTCTTCTTTTGATTCTGATACAATACCTGCTCCGGCCTGATAAAACAACGTATTATTTTTACATAAGAAGGTTCTAATCATTATTGCATGGTTAAGATTTCCTTTAAAATCAAGAAATCCGATTGCCCCTCCGTAATACCCACGATTTTGATTCTCATATCTGTCAATTAATTCCATAGCCTTATATTTTGGGGCACCTGAGAGTGTTCCGGCAGGGAATGTAGCAGTCATCATATCAACAATATTTGAGTTCTTATTTAACTGACCTGACACGGTAGATACCATATGCAGCACATGGGAATAGAATTGAACTTCACGATAATTATCCACTTTAACTTTTGTAGCATGTCTGCTTAAATCATTCCTTGCCAAATCAACTAACATGATGTGTTCCGAATTTTCTTTTGTATCATTAGCCAGTTTTTGTGCCAGTTGTTCATCTTTCTCATCATCTCCGGTTCTTTTAAATGTTCCTGCAATAGGATTAATATATGCCTTCCCCCCCTGTATTTTCAACTGTGCCTCAGGTGATGAACCAAATATTTTAAAGTCTTCATAATCAAAGTAAAACAGGTAGGGTGAGGGATTTATTGAACGTAATGCTCTGTATACATTAAATTCATCTCCACTGAATTTTTGTGAGAATTGTCTTGATAATACAATCTGGAACACATCCCCGCGATAACAATGCTCTTTCCCTTTTGTTACCATTTTCATATATTCTTCATCCGTAAGATTTGATTTTTCTTCTTCTTCAGGTTGAAATCTGTAAGCAGGTAAAATCTTATCGTATATCAGAGATTCTATTTCCTCAATTTGACTGCTTTCTCCATCCAATTGATTTTCAATTATATGCAATATATTCTGAAAATGATTTATAGAAATAACATATTTATAGAAACTATACCTTATATCCGGAATCATATAATCTTCAATTACGGGAGCCTTAAGTTTCAATGTTTCAAAATATTGAACGGCATCATAAGATGTATATCCAAATAATCCGTTAACCGGTATCGATGTGTCTTCCCCAACTTGTTCAAAACTATCCAGGAACTCATTAAACTGTTTTTTAAATGATTTTGAATCTTTTAATTCGGTTGTGGATTCCTTACCATCAGGATATTGCCTGGTTACTTTTCCTTTTTCAACAATAAAACCAGCAACTGGCTTTAAACAAATGAACGAATAACTATTCTCATTACCATGATAATCGGAACTTTCCAATAACAGGGAATTAGGATAACAATCCCGGATTTTTAAATAAATGCTCACCGGGGTTATTGTATCAGCAAGTTTACTTTTAACTTTTGTTCTTATTTTAAATTTCTTCATGTTTAAAAATTTTGGTAATGCCTTAAATTAAAAACGGCCTACCGTGAGTACGATAGGCCGTTTTATATTATAAATAAATACAACTAAATGGTCAAACTCACGATTCCCTGAGTTTATTACACCACCACCAAATTGTATTTTCTACTTTATTCACTATTTAATATTTTTGACAAAAATAATCAAATATAATTTATTACCAAATTTTTATGCCACCTTCAACTTTTTCAAATTTACTTTTTCTAATTTTTCTTCAGCATATTTAAGCGATATTGCCATTTTATTTGTATTAGTTGAGGGTAATTCAAACATAGCATCAATCATAATATGTTCACAAATAGAACGTAATCCCCTTGCCCCTAATTTAAACTCTATGGCTTTGCCAACAATATAATTGAGAACATCTTCATCAAAAGTAAGTTCAATTTCGTCTAATTGAAACAATTTTACATATTGTTTTATTATTGAGTTCTTAGGTTCAGTTAAGATCCTTCTTAAAGTAGCTTCTTCAAGAGGTTTTAAGTATGTTAAAACAGGGAGTCTGCCAATTATTTCAGGTATCAGTCCAAAAGATTTCAAATCCTGTGGAGCAATATATTGCAATAAATTATCCCTTTCTATTCTGTCAGCATCACGATTAGCAGTATAGCCAACAATTTTAGTATTTAGCCGTTGCCCGATTTTCTTTTCAATCCCATCAAAAGCTCCGCCACATATAAACAGGATATTTTTTGTATTTACGGCAATCATTTTCTGGTCAGGATGTTTCCTTCCCCCCTGGGGCGGCACATTGATTATTGAACCCTCCAGCAGCTTTAACAGGCCCTGTTGCACTCCTTCACCGGAAACATCTCTTGTAATTGAGGGATTATCGCTCTTCCTTGCAATTTTATCAATCTCATCAATAAATACTATACCTTTCTCAGCGGCTTCAACATTATAATCTGCAACCTGAAGTAACCTGGTAAGAATGCTTTCAATATCTTCGCCGACGTATCCGGCTTCAGTAAGGACTGTTGCATCAACAATTGTAAAAGGCACATGAAGCATTTTGGCTATTGTACGAGCTAAAAGTGTTTTACCTGTTCCTGTTTCTCCTACAAGTATAATATTGGATTTTTCTATTTCAACGTCATCAGTATCTGACTTATTGGTCTGTATCAATCGCTTGTAATGATTATAAACGGCGACTGACAAAAACTTCTTTGCATCATCCTGAGCTATAACATAAAGATCAAGAAATTTTTTAATTTCAACAGGTTTAAGTAATTTAATTGAATTAACATCAAATTCATTATTTTTCTTCAGTTCTTCCTGTACTATTTCATATCCCTGTTCAATGCAGTTATCACAAATATGTCCGGAAATGCCAGCTATTAATAAGTTTGTATCTCTTTTTTCCCTACCACAGAAAGAACATTTATCCATCACTGTATTATATTAATTGACTATTTACCTTCTGTATTAATTGCAAAAATAATACTGCTAAATTAGTAATTGTTATTTAATAAATCTATATACTATATTGCTAATATATAAATAATTATCTGTTATTTCTTAACATTTCTGACAAGTATATCATCAATCATGCCATATTTTAAAGCTTCACTTGCTGTCATCCAGTAATCTCTGTCAGAATCTTTTTCTACTTTCTTAACAGGATTCCCGGAATGTTCAGCAATAATATTATAAAGTTCACTTCGCAACTTAAGAATTTCCCGCGTCGTTATTTCAATATCTGATGCCGGACCCTGTGTTCCTCCCATTGGCTGATGAATCATTATCCGTGAATGCTTTAATGCCGACCTTTTACCTTTAGTTCCGGCACAAAGCAAAACCGCGCCCATTGAAGCTGCCATTCCGGTACAGATTGTTGCTATATCACAATTAACATATTGCATAGTGTCATATACTCCCAAACCAGCATGTACTGCCCCTCCAGGTGTATTAAAGTATATGTGGATATCCTTTCCGGGATCAGAAGAATCAAGATATAGCAATTGTGCCTGAATGATATTTGCCACATAATCATCGATTGGCAATCCCAGGAAAATTATCCTGTCCATCATTAACCTGGAAAATACATCCATCTGCGCTACGTTAAGCTGCCGCTCCTCTATTATTGTTGGTGAAATGTAACTGTTATAAATAGATGAATACTTATCAAGTGCTATGCTACTTAGCCCTAAATGCTTAGTCGCATAATTCCTAAAATCATTGATTTGTTCCATAATTTAGTTTTATCTAATTTTTAAATATTAACTATTTTTCAAGAATTTTGTTGAATTTGTCCATTGAAATTTCTTTATTAACAATTTTAATGGTGTTTTTTATAAACTCTATTACTTTTTCATCATATTTTCTTTCATAAAACTGCTTCTTCTCTTCTTCTTTTTTTAACAATTCATTAGCATAATTCATTAAAGTTTCATCAGGTATATCCGCTGTTCCATAATATTGGGCAAACTGCATTCTTGCATAATCTTTAACATAATTAAGAATTTCTTCTTCCGATACACTAATATTATTTTCTTTAATGAATTTACTTTTAATTAATTGCCATTTAAGATCTTCTGTAAAATGATTAAAATCTTTGTCAATCTGTTCTTCGGTATATTTATCCTTATTAACTAAAAGCAACCAGCGTTTAAGAAATTTTTCCGGCAAATCCTTTTTAAACCGCTTCAAATATGTATTTCTGATATCTATCCTATGTTTATATTCACTATCTCTATCCAGCTTTACCCTTATCTCCTGGTCCAATTTCTGTTTGAATTCTTCTTCTGACTTTACAACATCTTTGCCAAATATTTTATCATATAGCTCCTGATTGACCTCTGCTTTTTCAAACTTTGAGATACTTTTTATTGTAAGGCTAAATTCACCATCCAGCCCGGCGATTTTTTCTTTCCCGATCTTAAGCAAAGCTGCTAAATCAACATCATTCGGGAATGCCATTTTAAGGTTTATTTTCAAAGTACTATCAATTCTCCTACCCAAAAAACTCAATTTAATTTTTTCATCCTTAATTAAGTCTATAGAGATCGAAGCCTCATTTACTCTTATACCATCTTCAATTATGTTACCCTCTTTATCTAATTGTACTAAATTAGCTTTTACAATTGCTTTTTCCTCAACTTCGTCTACAGGCTTTAATAATCCGAAATGCGAAGTATAATTTTCGATAAATTTTGATCTTATTTGATCATCAATTTTAATACGGTAAAATGTAATTTCATCTTTTGCAGAAATCATAATTTCAGGTTCGGGTGCTAAACCTATATCAAACGAGAAATTAAACTCTGATTGATTATCCCAGTCTATACGGTCCTGTTCCTGTTCATTAGGTAAAGGCTCACCCAAAATATTTACCTTTTCATCACTTAAATATTTTGCAATCGATTCCGAAAGCATTTTATTCACTTGTTCTGCCAATACTGGTTTTCTGTACATTTTATTTATCAATCCAAATGGCACCTTGCCAGGGCGAAAACCATCAATTTTAGCTTTTCTTCTATAATCACTCAGTGTATTATTTACCTTATCTTCGTAATCTTTTTTCTCTAATTTAATTCTTAAAATAGCATTAAGATCATCAATATTTTCTCTTGTAATATCCATATAAAATTTTAATTGTTATGAATTATGTCTGTATACGGTTTATGTTTAGATATTCCTGGTTGTCATTGTTTTCTTGTGCGGATGAAGGGACTCGAACCCCCACGCCCGAAGGCACTAGATCCTAAGTCTAGCGCGGCTACCAATTACGCCACATCCGCATAATTTCAGTTTGCAAAGATACCATTTTTTCCAAAAAAATTAAGATCGTTTTTATAAAAGAATCATGATTTTGTCAGGAGAGTTTGTACCATTTTTGAGGTTAATAACAGGGACTTATCTTAATTCAAAATTCTTACCCAGATAAACTCTCCTCACCTGCTCATCTTGAGCTAGTTCCTCTGATGTGCCGGATTTAAGTATTTCTCCCTCAAAGAGCAGATATGCTCTGTCAGTAATTGAAAGTGTTTCATGAACATTATGATCAGTAACCAGTATTCCAATATTCTTTTTCTTTAGTCTGGCTACAATTTCCTGGATATCTTCAACCGCAATTGGATCAACACCAGCAAAAGGCTCATCCAATAGAATAAATCTTGGATCCAGGGCAAGTGCCCTGGCAATTTCTGTTCTTCTTCTTTCACCGCCGGAAAGCTGAATCCCCATGCTTTTCCTTATTTTCTGCAATCCAAATTCCGTTAGCAACGATTCTGTCCTGTATCGTTGCTCTTCTTTGGATAATCTGGTCATTTCAAGAATCGCTTTCATATTATCCTCAACACTAAGTCTCCTAAATACTGAAGCTTCCTGTGATAAATATCCTATGCCTTTCTGAGCTCTTACATATACCGGTTCATTCGTGATATCTTCGTTATTAAGAAATATTCTGCCCTCATTTGGAGCAATAAGCCCAACAATCATATAAAAAGAAGTAGTTTTTCCCGCGCCGTTTGGACCAAGTAATCCGACAATTTCTCCTTGCTCAAGATCAATAGAAACATACTTGACAACTGTCCTGGATCTATACCTTTTCACAAGGTTTTCAGTATGTAATTTCATATTTAATATTTAAAATAATTAACCTGCTAATTCTTCTTCCTGTTTTTTATTGATTTTTCTTGATATTGTAATACTTATTTCATATAAAGCAATTAATGGAAAAGATACTAAAATTTGACTAAATACATCAGGAGGAGTAATAATTGCCGATAGAGCCAAAATAATAATAAGTGAGTGTCTCCTGTATTTTTTCAGAAACTCAGGAGTAACTATACCTATTTTGCTTAAAAAATAAATTACTACCGGCAGCTCAAATAATACCCCACCGGCCAATACAATAGATGCAACTATAGATATGTAAGACATTAAGTTTATTTCATTAGTTACTTTACTACTAACTTCATAATTTTCTAAAAAGTGCACTGAAAGGGGAGTAATTACATAATATCCAAAAAGCACTCCCATAATAAATAACATAGTACTGTAGAAAACAGCGCCTTTTGTATGTTTTCTTTCCGTATCATATAAAGCAGGATTAATAAATTTCCAGAACTCATAAAAAATGTATGGAAATGCTACAATAATACCTGCAATTATTGATATTTTAATATGAGTAAGAAATTGTCCGGTCATATGAATATTTTGTAAGTCATTTGGGCTGGAATTTATACACAATTTCGCACTGCTAATCAATTTTCCAAGTTTGCATAACATCCTATTTGTAAAGAATTCCGGGGTTCTTGGCCCAAATAGAATTTTATCAAATACTACTTCTTTAAAAATGAATGCTACTACGGCTGCGATAAAGATTGCAATAAATGAACGTAGAAAATGCCACCTGAGTTCTTCAAGATGTTCAAGAAATGTCATTTCGCCTCTTTTGGTTTTACTCATTTATAAATAAGTTAATATCAAAATTTTAACACCCAAGTATGTGGCAAATTGAAAATTTTTTTATAAATTTATTATACAAATGTATTGATAATTCTTAATAATTGAGATTTAGTATAATTTTTATAACCTATAGTAAACTTTAGAATTTACAATTCGTATAAGGACATTATTTCTTAAAAGATATTGTAAATCATTGCAGTTTTTTATAACATAATTTAAGTGTTGGTTACTCAAAATGATCAAAGTAGAAATACAAGGAGGACATGAGTGTTGGAACAGATATTTCATTGACTGAGATCCTTAAAAGATATTTTGGATTCACCAGTTTTAAAGGAAATCAAGAACTTATTATAAGAAATGTGCTTGCTGGTAGAGATACATTTGTATTAATGCCAACAGGTGGAGGTAAATCGTTATGCTACCAGTTACCATCCTTATTATTAAATGGAACTGCTATTGTTATTTCACCGCTAATTGCGCTTATGAAAAATCAGGTTGATTCAATGCGTAGTTTTAGTGAAGAGGATGGCATAGCTCATTTCTTAAATTCGTCCTTAACCAAAGCACAAATTGAAAAAGTCAGGCAGGATGTATTAAATCAAAAAACAAGACTTTTGTACGTTGCTCCTGAGTCCCTGACCAAAGAAGAAAACATTAACTTCCTGAAAAAAGTTAATATTTCATTTTATGCAATTGATGAAGCTCATTGTATTTCAGAATGGGGTCATGATTTCCGGCCTGAATACAGAAGAATAAGACCCATAATAAACAAAATTGGCCATGCTCCTTTGATTGCCTTAACTGCTACTGCTACACCTAAAGTTCAGCACGACATTCAGAAAAATCTCAGTATGCTTGAAGCAAATGTTTTTAAGTCATCTTTTAGAAGGCCCAATCTATATTATGAAATACGGCCTAAAAAAAATGCGGTAAAAGAAATCATTAAATACATAAAAACCAATGCCGGAAAATCCGGAATTATTTATTGCCTGAGCAGAAGGAAGGTAGAGGAGTTAACTGAAACCTTAAAAGTAAATGGTATCAAGGCTTTGCCGTATCATGCAGGAATGGACACTTCTACCAGAACTGAAAACCAGGACAAGTTCCTCATGGAAGATGCAGATGTCATTGTTGCTACAATTGCATTCGGAATGGGTATAGATAAGCCTGATGTTCGATTCGTAATACATTACGATATACCAAAAAGTCTGGAAGGATATTATCAGGAAACCGGCAGGGCAGGCAGAGACGGTGGTGAAGGTAAATGCATCGCTTTTTACAGTTATAAAGATATTCAAAAGCTTGAAAAATTCATGCAGGGAAAGCCAATTGCCGAACAGGAAATTGGCAAACAATTATTACTGGAAACTGTCTCTTACACGGAATCTTCGGTTTGCAGAGTAATACAATTGCTTAATTACTTTGGTGAGGTAATGAAGAGAAATTGCAATAATTGTGATAATTGCCTGCACCCTAAGACTCTTTTTGAAGGAAAAGAATATATCATTAAAGTACTGAATGTTATCCTTTCAGTAAAAGAAAAGTTTAAAGCAGATCATATTTCATATATTCTGGCAGGAATAAAAAATAATATCATCAAATCATACAAACATAACCTGCTTGAACAATTTGGTTCAGGTAATGATAAAGAGCCCAAATTCTGGAGCGCCGTTATTCGTCAGGCATTAATTGCACGATTGATAGAAAAGGAAATTGAAAATTATGGTTTGCTTAAACTAACTCAAAAAGGGCATGAGTATATTGAGAATCCCAAATCCCTGATGTTATCAGAAGATCATGAATATAACGATCAGCAGGACGATGATGATATTATTACTTCAACTTCAAAAACCGGAGTTGTCGATGAGGAATTATTCTATATACTGAAAGATTTGAGAAAAAAAATATCTAAACAAATTAATCTTCCACCATTCGTTATCTTTCATGATCCCTCTCTGGAAGATATGGCTATTCAATATCCTGTTAATATTGAAGAATTGCAGAATATTACCGGAGTTGGAATGGGAAAAGCTAAACGATATGGAAAAGAATTTGTTAATCTGATTCAAAAATATGTTAATGAAAAAGAAATTATCCGGCCTCAGGACATGATAGTGAAATCTATAATAAATAAATCCGGGCTAAAAGTATATATAATACAAAGTATTGACAGGAAAATTTTTCTTGATGATATTGCTGAAGCTAAAAACTTAAAAATGAATGACTTGTTAGATGAAGTTGAAGCAATAGTCAATTCAGGAACCAAACTTAATCTGGATTATTATATTGATTGTGTGCTTGATAAAGAACATCAGAAAGACATATATGAATACTTCATGGAAGAGGCAGAAACTGAATCAATAGAGGAAGCACTCCTTGAACTGGGAGAAGAAGAATATACAGAGGAAGACATCCGATTGATGAGAATTAAGTTTTTGTCAGAAATGGGGAATTAACCTGATTGTTAACACCAGGCAGCATATAATAATGAAATCGTTCAGGCAAATAAATCACCTGATTTCTCTTTCTTTCCATTTATAGCCTATTATATTACCCGATATACCGATAATTGAAATATAGAAGGGATAAATAACCTGGAATAAAACCAAATATTTTATGAGTTTCTTTTTATTAAAAAATGCTAATATTTTATTTATAAAAATATAATCTATTAAAGTCTTTGCACAAAATAGTAATGGCCATAACAGATAATTTCCTGAAACGAAAAGTAAAACAAATGAACCTAAAATAGAAGCATTTAGAACAAGTACTATAATTGCCAGAGATATAATATCAAAATCTTTATAATATTTACCTTTTGATGTCCATCTTATTCTTTGTTGTATAAAATCACGAAGAGTTAATTGAGGATTTGTATAAACAATAGCTTTTTTTGATTTTAATAGCTTAATCTCACGCCTGAAATCCTTTTTAACTTTTAACATAAACAATGTATCATCTCCTGATACCGATTTAACATTCAAAGGATTAGCATACCTGAAATACAATTCTCTCTTATATATAAGATTTGCACCATTACAAAAAACAGGATGGGACATTCCTGCTGCGCCAGCGCTTGATGCTACAAGGCTGACAAATTCGAATTGCTGAAATTTATAAAAAACGGAATCGGCAGACATCATATCAACCAGACCAATGATCATTCCCGGTTTATTACAGTGCAAATAGTACGATGTTATTGTAGATATCCATCTATTACCAACTCTGCAATCAGCATCGGTAGTTACAATTATTTCTCCTGTTGAATTTTCTATACCGGCATTGATTGCTGCCTTTTTTCCATAAAATTGCCCTGATAAATGTATCAGTCGAAAATTATTGTTATCACTACAAAAAGGTTGAATTATTTGAGCTGTTAAATCCTCAGAATGGTCATTTACCAGAATTACTTCAAATTGTTGTTCAGGATAATCCTGTTTTGATAAATCCTTAAGCAGTTCATTTATATAGCCCTCTTCATTTCTAACAGGAACGATAATACTTACAAATATCTTATCCGGGAAATCAACGGATTCAAATTCAGTTATCCTGTTCCAGCCTGTATGATATTGTATTAATTTAAGAGAGTATAAAATCAGGGAAGTTAAAGAAAGGATCCAGATTATCAGCATTTACAACAATAAAATATAATTTGGTAGTACTAGCTAATACTTATTTGAAAGCCATCTGTCAATCAGAGAATATAACTCAGAAATATTAACAGGCTTGGTAATAAAATCATCACACCCGGCTTTCAAACATTTTTGTCTCTCTTCAGTGATTGCATTTGCAGTTTGAGCTATAATAGGTATGTCGTTATTGAACTTCTTAATTTCCATAGTTGCTTCCAGCCCATTCATTTCAGGCATTTGAATATCCATAAGCACCAAATCAATATTTCTATTTTTTAAACAAAGCTCAACCGCTTCCCTCCCATCTTCAGCATGAAGAACATTAGCTTTGGTTTGTTTTAAAAATCCTTCCAGAAATTTATAACTGAATTTATCATCTTCAGCAATTAAAAACAACTTACCTTCCCATACATAATCAGTTCTTGACTTTTCACTATGCTCAATTTCCTTAAATTTTTTAGTCGGCACATAAGGAACTTCAAAATAAAATGTTGAGCCCTCATTTTCCTTAGATTCTGCCCACATTTTACCTCCGAGTAAACCAACAAATCCTTTGGATATTGCCAAACCTAAACCTGAACCACCATATTTGCGTGTAGGTGAGTTATCCGCCTGAATAAATCTGTTAAATATTGCATTTAGCTTCTCTATCGGGATACCTATCCCTGTGTCCTTAACATAAAATGTTAGTGCTTTTTTATTCCTAAGCTTATATCCAAATTCAATATATCCCTCATTGGTAAATTTAAAGGCATTGCTAATTAAATTATTTAGTATCTGACGCAAGCGATTAGGATCAGATTTAACATAACAATCGTCATTAGAAAGAGTTTTCCGTACTCTTAACTTAACACTTGGCTTCTCCTTTTTAAGTTTTTCAGACTGGAATGAAGAATGTACCTGCGTTAAAAGAGAATTTATTGAAAAATCATTCCGGACAATCTTTATCTGTCCTGCTTCAATTTTTGCAAAATCAATAATATCATCAATGAGGCTTATTAGCATCTTACCATTGTTATTGATTATTTCAAGATATTTCTTTCTGTCTGCCTGACTAAGGCGATCATCATTCAACATTTCAGCAAATCCAAGTATACCATTCATTGGTGTTCTTATCTCATGCGACATATTAGCCAGAAATGCTGTTTTAAGTTTATCTGATTCTTCAGCTTTTTCTTTAGCCGTAATAAGTTCATATTCTAACTGGCTTCGATGTAAAGCAACTGATATCTGATGTACAAATGTTTCAATTATATGTTTGAATTTGATAATGCTCTTATTTAAAGTAAGAATAGTAATGTTACCCAGCAATTTATTATGCCTGGCCAATGAAATATTATAAATCTTATGAATTTTCAATATATCTCTAATTTCATAAAATTTATTAAGAGTGGATTTATCCAGATTCTCTTCTAAAAATTCATCGTTTAAAGTAATTACTGCTCCTGCATTTTCAATATTGGATATTTTTTTGTTTATGGGGATTACCTTACCAATCGGTTCCCATCCTATTGTATTAATAACCTTGTCTTTATTATCTCTGAATCTTGAGATATTTTCAATACGTAACCTTCCTTCCCTCTCATTACATGATGTTACTATTACTATTGCATTTTCAAGAAAATTATAGAGTTTTTCAGATATATATCTATAGATATCATCTTTAGAAGAAATTCCCAATAAATCCAAAGCAGAATTACTAAGAAATATTAAATTATCATGATAAACTCTCTCTTTAAGTTCTCCCATCTTCCGTTCTGAGATATCCCTGGAGTTTACAACAATTCCTTTTATAAATGGATTATCAAGCTGGTTGGAAAAAATGCTTTCAACATATATCCATCTCTTATTTTTATGAAGGCATCTATATTCTTTTTTTATCTGCTTTTGCGGATTTCTGAGTACAATCTGAAAAAATTCTTTAAAATATTCGACATCATCCGGATGAACTATATCAAGTATCGGTTTATTTATCAATTCTTCCATTGAGAAATCAAATATTTTATTTCTTATAGAGTTTTCAAAAATTATCAGCCCTTTCCTGTCAACAATTGATATAGCATCTGAAGAATTTTGCAATAATGCACGAAAATGTTCCTCATTTTCCTTAATAGTTTCCTCCATTTTTTTGCGGTCGGTAATATCCCTTGAAATTCCGGTAATCCCAATTAATTTTCCCTGTTCATTGAATATTGGTGTTTTATATGTTTCAATCCATCGCTTTCCACCAGGTGTATTTTCAACTACTTCCAGTAATTGTCTCTTACCGCTCATTTTAATCGACTTGTCATTTTCACTATATTCACTTGCAAGCTCTTTAGAGCAAATATCAAAATCTGTTTTCCCGATAATCTCTGAGGCATCTTTATTATAATGCAAAGCAAAAGGTTCATTTACTGAGATATATCTTCCTTCACTATCTTTCAGCCATGCCAAATGAGGTATATTGTCCAGTATTGCTTTTTGCTGTGTTTTTGTTTTCAGAATTGTGGATTCAAGTTCTTTTTGCTCAGTTATATCATTAATAACCGAAACATAACGATAAATTTTCCCCTTATTATTATATACAGGAAAACTTTTGGCCCACACCTTCCTGATTTTACCATTTGTCTGGACTATTTGATACTGTTCGTCCAATACATTCTTCTTTGTCAATTCACTTTTCCTGTTCATCAGGTACCTCTCTTTATCATCAGGATGGATACTATCAACAAGAATTGACGGATTCTTAACGAGCTGCTTAACTTTTCTGCCATATACTCTTTCAAACGCTGGATTAGCATATAGAATATTATCTTTATTTGAAAGAATAAATACAACATTCGTATTTTCCGCTAATTGCCTGAACCTCTCTTCACTTTCCTTTATGGCTTCTTCAGCTATTTTCCTTTCAGTGATATTTGTTGAAAATACTGTAACGCCAGTAATATTTTTATTTTTATCAATTATTGGATTAATCGAGTATTCAAAATATATGTTATTTCCGTTTTTGATATAATTATCTTCCTGTATCCATTGCTCCCCTTTAAAGGCTCTTTCATATATCTCTTTCCATTTTTGTTTTTCATTACCAGGTAAAACCTTAAAGATATTATCCCCAATATCAATATCTTTCCTAAATAACGACTTGAAAAACTTTTTAAAATATGTATTTACTGTTGATATTACATAGTTTTGATCAATCGACCAGAGAGAATTCTTTGTACTTTCTATTACTGCTGATAAGTTTGCCTGATTCTCAATAAGTTGTTGTTCGGCTATCTTTAAATCAGTGATTTGCCTTCCAATTCCAATTAATCCTGTAATATCACCTTGCCTGCTTTTAAGTGGAATTTTTGAAGTGTAAGCATATATTATTCTTCCTTCGTGATCCACATAACCCTTTTCTTCTTTATTAATAATAGGCTCACCAGCATCTAAAGTCTTTCGATCATCTTTTAAAAAGTTCATTGCAAATTCCTGCTGTATAAGATTTAATCGTGACTTACCTATCAACTCATCCGGTGATTCCGCTTTAACTAACTTAGCAAATGCATTATTTGCAACAATAAATTTCCCATAAGCATCCTTTAAATAAATGTAATCCGGAATATTATCTATCAGTATTCTAAGTTGATTCTTCTCCTGCAATAGAATTTCGTCAGTCTTCTTTCTTTCAGAAATATCTTCAACCATACCGGCAATATACAGGGCCCTGCCTTGTTTATTACGTACAAGCTTCATACTTATATTTACAGGGAAAACTGAATTGTTATTTTTTCTGAACAGAGTTTCATGTTGAACAACAATATCACTTTCAATAACTCTCTTTATTAAATTCTTTCGTTCTTTAGGATCCTCATAAATCTGCTTTGCTATATCCTTAACTTTGTTTATAGTTTCACCAGAACTGGTGTACCCTAACAATTTTGCCAAAGTATTATTAACTTCTATATATTTCCCTCCCAATGTTGCCTGAAAAATACCTAAAGGGGCATCATTAAACAGGGATTGATATTTCTCTATATCAACTAAATATAAGGCTTTCTCTCTTGCAAGCTTTTTTATTTCCCTTTCGAGTTCCTGGTATGTCCTTTTAACAGCCATTATATTTAATAAATTTTACTAAAATTAATAGTAAATATAACCATTCTGGATATAATAGGTAAATATTTAACTTCTAAAGGAATTAGCAATCATTTATATACTATTTATATTCTAGTGATTTATATAAACGTATAATTATTTAAAAAGTTACTTCCAGATCTGGCTATATTATTAAATTACAAGCATATATTAATATAGCCAAATCTTTCAAATAATAGTATAAATATATAATTTCTTAACTATAACTATCTAATTTGCTGTTTAAACAACATTCCCTGCAATTCGGATTTTATAAATACAAAGTTGGCAATTTCATATAAATATAAGAAGAAATTAAAATTTATTTTTCGCGCGGAATTGCTTAAGTTTCTTTTAATTATGCAAAGTATTTATTACTGATGAATTTCCTGAAAATATGAATACTTCATCGTAAATGCATGTATAGGAATGAATGCTTTGTGAAAGTACTTTTAACACGAGTTTTTAACCAAAAAAACTTTACTTTTTTTTGCGCCGGTTCATTTCATCTCTTATCAGCGATGCACGCTCATAATCTTCATTTTTTACAGCTTCATCTAACATCGTTTTAAGTTCCTGCGGACTTACCTTGCCAAGTCCTTCCCTTGGTCTATTTTCCTCAATTTCGATTTCTTTTGTAGCTGAACCAGGCTTTGATTTTGTCATCGAACGCGCTTCCTTTTCAAAATCCAGTATTATACCTGATTTTCGCATTATCTCTTCCGTTGTATAAATAGGACATTTAAAGCGCAATGCTAAAGCAATTGCATCGGATGTTCTTGCATCAATTTCAATTATTTGCCTGCCATTATCACAGGTAAGTTTTGAATAAAAAACGCCTTCTTCCAGCTTATATACTGTTACCTCCAGTAGATTAATCTTAAATGTTCTGGAAAAATTCAGAAATAAATCATGTGTTAGGGGTCTTGGCGGTTTTAATCCTTCCAACTGAATGGCAATTGCCTGAGCTTCAAATCCTCCGACAATAATGGGAATTCTTCTTTTACCATTTTCTTCAGCTAATACAAGTGCATAAGCTCCGGTTTGAGTCTGACTATATGAAATTCCCAATACGTTAAGTCTAATTTTGCTCATTCGTTACATTTTCATCCAGTCAAATAATTCGAGACAAATGGTGCAATTTACTTACAAATATAATGAAATACTTGTTATTTACAGGCAGGAAATAATTAATATAAAACAAGTTAATTAATTGAAAAATTCAGCAGTCCTGAATTACAAAAATTATTTATTGATTTACAATTAGTTAAATAGCCGTTCAAATTAATAATAATGTTCTGTATGGTTTTTAGTCGTTTTAGTCAGAATCTGGAATATAGTTATACTAATAATATTATACTTACAGGCGACACAGGTTAAATTTGTAAAACTATTAACAATCTTATTCATATTGAAAATTATCAGAATTTTATAAATTAATCATCTCAATTATTTGTAGTTCAATCAAACTTTTATATTTTTGCAGACCCAAGTTTCAACCCTGGTGAAAACACAAATCGATGTATGCAGTAGTTGACATAGCAGGACAACAATATAAGATAGAAAAAGATAAAAAGCTTTTTGTAAATAGAATTGAGGGTGAAGTAGACTCAAAAGTTAACTTCAGCAAGGTTTTATTCATAGATAATGACGGAAAAGTTAAGATCGGTACTCCTTATGTAAAAGATGCATCAGTAACTGCTAAAATTTTGTCGCACATCAAGGGTGATAAGGTTAAAGTTTTCAGGAAGAAAAGAAGAAAGGGATTCAAGGTATTAAACGGTTTCAGGCATTACTTAACTGAAGTACTGATAGAAAATATCTCTGAAGTAAGGCTACCCGAAAAAGCAACTGCTAAAAAAGAAACTTCAGAAAAAACAATTGAAAAAAAGGTATCGGTTAAAGTTAAGGCACCTGAAAAGGAAACAGAAAAGAAAGCTGCCGGCACAAAAACAATTTCGAAACCTACAGCCGGTAAAAAGGAAACACCAATAAAGGCAGAGACTAAATCAGCAGCAGGGAAAAAGCAGGCTTCTGTTAAAAAAGAAGTCTCATCAAAAAAACCTGTAACTAAGAAAGCACCAGCAGTAAAAGTAACAACAGCAAAATCAAAAACTGCTCAAAGTAAGACTACTAAGAAAGCCGCAACACCTAAAAACATTACCGGGAAGGAGAATACAGCAAAAGGTAAATCCGAAGCAAGTAAAAAAGCAGCAAATAAAGGACCCGATAAAACAGTCAAATAACAAATTAAATTATTAAAAAATGGCTCATAAGAAAGGTGCGGGAAGTTCACGAAACGGAAGAGAATCTGAAAGTAAACGTTTAGGCGTTAAATTATATGGAGGACAATCTGCTAAAGCCGGTAACATTATTGTTCGCCAAAGAGGCACAAAACATCATGCCGGCAATAACGTTGGTATGGGTAAAGACCATACCCTGTTTGCTTTGGTAGATGGGACTATTAAATTCAATAAAAGTAAAAACCAGAGATCTTTCGTATCCGTAATTCCTGAATCATAGTATTTTTTAATAAAAATATTCAAAATCTCCTGCTTATTTATTTTGTTTTAATAAGTATTCAGGAGATTTTTTATTTAATATTGTATTGTAAATCATTTTCAGCTAACCGATGCTAACAATAAATTTTATACGGGAAAATAAAGATCTGATTATTGAAAGGCTGAAAATTAAAAATTTTGACGCCGGGAATATTCTGGATTCAGTATTTGAAGTTGATCAACGTAGAAGAAATATTCAGAAAATTCAGGATTCCAAACAAGCAGAACTTAATACTATTTCAAAAGAAATTGGTCAGTTGCTTAAAAATGGCAATATCAAAGAAGCAAATGCTGCAAAGAAAAAAACATCGGTATTAAAGGAAAAAATCAGGAAACTTAATGCAGAATTAAGTGAGGCTCAGCTTAGTCTAAATGAACTTCTGGTACAAATTCCAAATATTCCACATACATCAGTTCCAAAGGGGGAAGGAGCAAACAATAATACTGTTATACGAACCGGTGGAAATATCCCCAAATTCAATCTTAAGGCTTTAGCTCATTGGGATTTAGCAAAGAAATATGACATAATTGACTTTGAATTGGGAAACAAAATTACCGGAGCCGGATTTCCTGTTTATAAAGGTAAAGGAGCTAAACTTCAAAGAGCATTAATTAACTTTTTCCTTGATGAGAATGAAAAAGCCGGATACATCGAATACCTCCCGCCGCTGGTAGTAAATGAAAGCTCCGGATTCAGCACAGGTCAATTGCCCGATAAAGAAGGATTAATGTACACAATACCTTCTGATAATCTTTACCTTATTCCAACTGCCGAGGTTCCTGTGACAAATATATACCGGGATGTAATCCTGAATTCTAAGGATTTACCCGTAAAAAATACAGCTTATACTCCATGTTTCAGGCGAGAAGCAGGATCATACGGGAAAGACGTTCGTGGATTAAACCGCGTACACCAATTTGATAAAGTCGAAATTGTGCAAATACAGCCCTCTGAAAAATCCTATGAAGCACTGGAAGAGATGGTTACTCATGTAGAAAATTTAGTAAAACAGCTCGAACTGCCGTATAGAATCGTGAAATTATGTGGCGGAGAAATGGGCTTCACTTCTGCACTCACTTATGATTTTGAAGTTTTTGCTGCTGCTCAGGAAAAATGGCTTGAAGTTAGCTCAGTATCAAATTTTGAATCTTACCAGGCAACACGACTTAAACTCAGGATTAAAGATGCCGGATCAAAACGGACAATCTTTGCACATACTCTTAATGGCAGTGCCCTGGCACTTCCAAGAATAGTCGCTGCCTTATTAGAAAATAATCAAACTGAAACAGGAATAGGATTACCGAAAGTTCTATTAAAGTATACAGGATTTGACTCTATAGAATAAATTAATCAACAACTTTTACGGCCATTTGAATAATTTGAGGATCAAACTTAAGATTATGTTTGGAAGCATTGCTCTTTTTAAATTCAAACTTAATGGTTCCTTCCATAACAATAAAATTTATTGCTGAACCAAGTTCTAAAAGACCTTCTTTTTCAGTTACTATCAAAGTAGGATGATTGCCTATCTTGTCAAGTATATCATCTAAGAGCCTGCTTTGCCAATGACCTACAAACATTATATGACATCTGGCAATCTCTGATATATCAGTAATGCCCCGAACAACAATATTTTGATTTCCAACCTTTTTTGTAGAAGTAAATTCCTTCAGTTGTGAATATACCGATTTGTGTCCTAAAACCTGGATAATAAAATCACCTGATTTGACCTCATCGGGCCAGTCAAAGTGCTTTGTGAAATTATATATAAATAAACATATATATTTCTCTTCCTGGGCGCTTAAAGTATTAAATTGAAATGACACAAATAAAATTACCAATAAAAAGACTTTTTTCATTATCGATCTTATTTTTCAATCGAAAATTTAAGATTTTTTGTTTGATTATTTTTAAGTTCATCAAAAGCACTGATTTCAATAACATAATTACCGGTCTTGAAATTATTAATTGGTAATTCCGTTTTTACAGTACCACCATTTATTGTATATTCAATTCTTTCACCGCCGGATTCATAATCAGTAGCGCCAAGATACAGAATTGTATTACCGGGATATATTGTATAGTCTTCCTCCCTCACGTTTTTTGAGCCTATAGGTGCTACATTAAAATGATAATGAATAACCGGAGGTTTACTATCAACAAATGCTCCCTGTACTTTTTGTTTTTCCTGATTATTTAAATTATCGGATCCATAATAAGTAATAGAATGGAAACCTGCTTTTTTTATTTTAATTGGTGATGAATATTCTTTAAATTCCTCCTCGTCAATTTTATAATACACCTTATTAATACCTGACTCGGTTTCGGAATAATTAATTGAAAATTCCGTATCCTCTGTTATATACATCGTATCTCTGTTAAAAAAATTTAATCCGGAAAAGATAATTTTTGTTACAGGCGCAGTTAAATCAACAAATACTTTCTCTATTTTGATTGGTGACGTATTACCTACGAAATCAACTGAAGCATAGTGTATAAATTGTAATCCTGCATTATTAATTTTCAAAGGTTTAATATAAACTTCTGATAATGAAGAATTGTTAATGCTGTATTTAATCTTATCAACTCCCGATTTATCATCTTCAGCAGTTATCTTAATTTCGCTCTCCGCTGAAACATAAAAAAATTTCCCCTTGTATGTATCACCTTCTATACCTAAGGATACTTCAGGAGGTTTATTATCAACATAAAATTTAAAAACTATATTCTCATTATCTGTGTTTTCATCTAATTCTAATTCCGAAGGTAAACTGCCAATAACCTTTTTCTTTTCCTTGTTTCCTAAATTATCAATAGCATAAAACGAAATGCTGCCTGATTCATTACCCAGAACTTTCACGGGTATTGGGGAATAATATTTCATAACAGTACCATTGTTGATTTGATAGTAAATACTTTTTACTCCTGATATATCATCTTTACTCGATAATATAATCTTAGCATCAGGTGAAACGAAATTTTCACTTAATAAACCTTTTATTTCATATTGGGTTTCAGGAGCAGAAAAGTCAATACTAAAAGCTTCTTCTTTTGGTTCTTCCACATTACCAACATTATCAACCGAATAATATTTTAATTTAAATTCTCCTTCATTCTTTTTTAATATGCTTTGAGAGTATTGTTTGTAATTTTCTCCATTTACAGAATAATATGTCTTGTCAATACCTGATAATCCATCAACTGCATTTATGATAATCTCAAGATCGCTTCCAAAATACTTATTGCCATTTTTACTATAGTAGTTGGTTCCTGTAAATTTTGCCCTGGTTTTAGGAGGATATCCGTCAGCATATACTTCATAGATGATATCCTGCATTGGATAAACAGTTTTTTTACTAATACTATCAACTGCCGATGGAGAACGTATCGTATTATATCCTTCAGTATCAAAATACATTGGATTTGAATATGCTTTTGTTACCTCACTTCTTAACAAATATGTTTTTGAGTCACTATCAGGGGAAGTGGCAATTCTTAAATAAACAGGTAAAACTTTTTGAATATAAGTTCTGCCCTCAGCATTTACATAAACCCTGCCTTCAAGTTTTAACGGCTCCTGAGCAGATAGCGACCCAATTAGTAAACAATAAACGCTAATTAGTACAACCATTCTAATACTCATTTTTGCCAAATGTATTATTTTCATACTCCGGATTTTTTTGTATTAATTAAAATAAAATTATGAATTAATTGATTAGCATCCAATTTTGAAGAAAAAAGAATTTGTTAAAGTTTTATCAATTCAATAATTACCTTAGCTTAACTGAAGTATTATCAATAACCTGATATATATTTAAATTTCAATATAATAGTAAATTTTAACATTTAATCAAATAAAAATTGTTATACCTTACTAATGGGAACAAGCAAAAATCAGAAAAAAGCTTATGCATTAACCTTAGTAGTAATTATTTTTTGGTCAACTGTAGCTTCAGCATTTAAAATTTCTTTACAGAACCTTAATTTTCTGCATCTTCTGCTAATTGCAAATTTTACAGCTATTATTGCTTTATTCTTCATTCTTGTATTTAATAATAAATTTCATCTGATATTTAAATATAGTTTTAAATATCATAGCCGGTCAATGTTTTTAGGATTTCTTAATCCATACCTGTATTATATTTTTATATTCAAGGCTTATTCACTTTTGCCGGCACAAATTGCCCAACCCTTGAATTTCACCTGGCCTGTTGTATTAACTTTATTATCCATCCCTTTATTAGGACAGAAAGTATCATTAAAAAGTATAATAGCCATACTTTTAAGTTTTGCCGGTGTTTTTTTTGTATCAGCCCAGGGAAAATTAATTGATTATAAAATTACCAGCCCTGCAGGTATGTTACTGGCTGTTACGTCATCAGTAATCTGGTCATTCTTCTGGATATCCAATATGAAAGACAGGCGGGATGATGAAGTTAAACTTTTTATGAATTTCTTCTGCTCGGGAATTTATATTTTCATAACCTGTTTATTTCTCCCGGGCTTTAATTTTGAATTAAACACAAGCTTTCTGGCGGCAATTTATATTGGATTGTTTGAAATGGGTATCACTTATATATTTTGGATAAAGGCATTACAAATGTCTGGCAGTACTGACAAGGTTACCGGTTATATTTATATTACACCCTTTTTATCATTAGTATTAATACACTTTATTCTGAATGAAGAAATATATTTTACATCTATTATTGGATTAATTTTAATAGTTTTGGGAATAATAATTTTAAGGCTGCGTTAATATTTTATACGTATTTATTTCAAATATTCTCGCTTTATAAATAGTTAATACTTAACTGATAGAAAGTCAGAATTAATTGTGCAAATAAGCATTTGACAATTAAGATCTTAAATTCTTTAAATGAGTTTATATAAAAAGATACGTCAAGGTTATAAATTTTATTTGCTGCCGCTTATTGTTACTCTTTTTCTATACTCATGTAGTAAATCTGATAACGAAGAAGTACCGGTAAATAAAGAGATATATGAGATAATGCAGGAAATTTATCTCTGGTATGAATACGTTCCGGATGTTAATATAAGTCTGTTTAATACTCCGTATGAA
>CBFCXR010000018.1:0-26872 GCA_965602045.1 uncultured Bacteroidales bacterium
GTTGATACATTAAGTGCTAAAAGTGCAGTAAGCACTAAATACATCATACCAATCATTTTCTGTCTCGGGGTTTCCTTACCGTGGGCCATACTCTATAAAATATTTATATATGAAAATTTATTATAAACAATTACTTTTTAATCATTATATTCATTGCAGAGAGCATATTACCATAAATAGTATTTAAGGATGAGATATTGTCCTTCAATTTAGTGATTTCATCCTTGTACTTATTTGTTTCTTCAACTGAGTCTTTAAGTTTTTTTACCATATCTCCCAGTCCTGTATATACTTCCTGTGCGCCTTTCATTTGCTCATGGCTCCCCTTAATTTGCAGTTCGTAAACTGTATTTAGAGCTGATAAGTTTTTATTAAGAGATTCCAGATGTTTTTCATGGGTTTTACTACCATCAGAAATTGTTTGATGCTCGCCTTTTATTGTATCAGCAATCTGTTGATATGAATTGGCAACTTCCGAACCGGATTTTGATATCAGATCTGCTGATTGAAAATATGCACCTGCAAGATTATTTGCTGATTCCTTAATTGTTTCAGTAGTACTGGAATAGGTTTCATTCAGTGAATTTACTGAGTTTGCGGCGTTCTGCAAATTATCCAGGAAAGCTTTGGTAGCAACTGAGGCGTTTGATATATCTGCAATATTTAAAACCGTCTGATTTAATTTATTCAAACCGTCTCCCAGATTTTTAAGAACCTGTTCATCTAAACTAACATCACCCAATAAAGTTTCAATTTTTTCGATAGGTCTTTCTCCGGTAGATAATGCACTTTCTTTAAAATGTTCAATTTCTTCTTCATCACCCATACCTGCAAGCTCAGGATACACTAAGGTCCAATCAAGTTCTTCATGCAATGGTTCAAATGCAGAGAAAAAGAAAATTATCGCCTCTGTAATTAAACCGAATGCTAAAAACACACCTGCAAACTTCCAATGCTGGATTTTAAATAAAGCGCCGATAATTACTACTGAAGCACCAATACCGTAAAGCTTGGACATAAAATTTTTCCAACCTGAACTTTCGACAATATCTGTAATACCTGCCATAAAAATTTAGCGTTTTAGATAGATTAATATTAATTAGTACCCATATATGATCTTACACATCTGAAACCTATATATGATTTCGCTGTATCTTGATACTCATAACTTCTGATTCCGCATTGTAAATAGTAACCGATATCTTTCCAGGAACCACCTCGGATAACCTTTCTTTTCAAAACCGGAGGATCATCTGGTTTTGAATTATAACGATAATCCGGATTTAAGTCATGTGAAAATGTGTACGCAGATTCATCATAAGCACTTGTAGTCCACTCTGATGCATTGCCTGCCATATCATATAATCCATATTCATTTGGTTGATAAGTACCTACCGACAGAGTGATAACACCGCCATCATCAGCATAATTACCTCTTAAAGGTTTAAAGTTAGCCAGGAAACAACCTTCCTTATTACGGGTATAATAGCCTCCCCACGGATACATGGAATGATCTAAACCCCCTCTGCTGGCATATTCCCATTCCGATTCAATAGGTAATCGATAATTATGGACTCCAGGTTGCCCTGCCTGGCTTAGTGAAGAATTTAAAAGTTGAGTTCTCCAGATACAAAATGCAGCTGCCTGGTCCCATGTTATCCCGACAATAGGATAATTGTCGTATGATGGATGCCAAAAGTACATCGTCGTATAAGGTTCATTATAGGAATAAGTAAAGTCAGCTATCCAGCACAGTGTATCAGGATACACATTAATAACATCACGGATAACAAAAGATGAGCGGTCCCTGATTTCAATACTTTCACCATCATTGTTTAAAATGAATCCCTCATATTGTTTAGTTTCAAAATTATACCTGTTGGATTTTTTTGCTGCTTGCTTTAAGTCAATCCAAAAGTATTCGTACATTAATTTTCTAATATCAATTTCTTTTCTTCTGAAAAATCTTTCATTATCAGGCAAATACATATCACTGAGAATTTCATTGATTTCTTCATCGGTGAAATCAATCTTCATTTCCCAGTTTATTGAAGGAGGATCGATCGGATTATTAAATGCATCTTCAGTTATAACAAAGTCATCCAATTGTTCACCGAGCATTCTTCTCATAATGGAATCACGCACCCAAAAGATAAACTGCCTGTATTCGTTATTTGTTATTTCAGTTTCATCCATCCAGAAAGGATCAACAGTTACAGTTTTAGATAACATTGTTTGAGCAAATGATACATCCTGATCATTTGGACCCATCGTAAACGATCCCTGGGGCACAAAAACCATCCCGAAAGGATCCGGCTCAAAATATTTTGTTCTGCCCGGTACTCCAGTTAATTCCCCGCTTTTGAAATTAGTGCAATTACTTACCAAAAGTAATGCTATTACTAAACTTAAATTAACTAATTTTTTCATAATCAAAGGTATTTATCTGAAATAACAATTATATATAATTACTAATTTTCCTTAAATTTAATTAATTTTTTATAAAAATCTAATACTCTTATATTTTTGTGGCGTTTTTTCAATTCCAATTTTGAAACAATAATTCACCGCTATCTCAAATGGCATTTTAATATGTTGCATAATTGCTGATGTATCAAAATCATATGCATATCCGATTTTCAGGCCATTAATAATTTCTATGCCTAACATACCAACAACTGCACTGCCTGGCCTATATGTAACGCCCATCCAGAACTTTTTATTGTATAGCATTGTAATATTTAGATCAAATTTATGTATTGCTCCATCAGATTGTATAAACATCGACGGCATTAATTCAAATGACGGATTAGCCAATTGTATATTATATCCGGAGGTTATATAATAATGTCGTTTGAGTTTAACATCTACTTCTTTATCACCAGCTTCAATGTATTTAAAGTTTCCTTCATTCAGATGTGATGAAGAAACTCCGACATATAATTCGTCTGTTTTATAAAAAAGGCCAAAACCAAAATCCATTGCAAAAATTGGATCTTCACTTTCCGGAATTGCAGGATCATTTGCAGCACCAGTATGGAAATCTGTGCCTGTTGGTATTTGCCATGTAGGCTCTAAGGTTCTGTTTTGAATGTTTAGTGTAACACCGATTCCCAGTTTGCCATTTCCAACACTTGCCCTGTAAGCATAAGAAGGTTTCAGAGAAATATCCTTAAAAAAACCAATTTCATCATATGTGATTGAAAGTCCAAAACCATGGTCTTTACTAAAAAGCTTGAAAGGAAAATCTATGCCACCGATAAAGCTATATGGTGCACCGTCAATACCGGTCCATTGCTGACGCAATATCCCACTTGCACATACAACATCATTACTGCCTGCAGAACCAGGATTTATGGATAGATGACTAAACATATATTGACTAACCTGCTGATCTTGCTGAGCTTCTGCTAAAAATAGGATAATTAAAAATAGCAGTAATAAAAAAAGCTTATGCATATTAATTACTTTCCTAATTTTTTAAACTTGTTTCCGGCGAAACTATAAGTTATTCCCCTCTTTACCTTATATAAAAAGTAAAATAAGTAAAAATATTGTATTCACGCAAATTAAAATTAACAGTTATCTGTTAATAAATCTACAAAATAATAGTTTTTTTCCTACTTAATTAGCGTAATAAAATTACTTTTTTGAGAATTTCTTATAAAAGAGCAGCCTTCAGGGGCGACTTCTTATTTCAGGAATATTCTTTGTATTACTAGTTTATTCTCTGATAAGTTTTCCACCACAAGTCAGGAATTTCATGATTACATGCTTGTTGATAATCTTCATGAGAACATGCTATTATTACTGAATCGGACGAATTAATCTGTGGGATTTCCATCCACCAGCGACTGGTAACAAGGCTTTTGTAAAAGGTTATTTCATATTCCATATCTTTATGACTTACCATGAACACTTTAAAATTGTGTTTATCAGATAGGGGATCTTCAATTTTACGAACAGAATACCCTTCTATAAAATACCATATTATTTGAGCAGCAAGACTTGAAGTTTGGTTATTATTTTCGTACACTGGATTAACATTATAAATTCCAAAAAAAGATATTGAATCACCTAATCCTGAATATTTGGCAATTTGGCAGGCTTCATTTGCCAGTAAGCCATTTGGTGATGTATATTGACTGGCAGGAGCGTCTGATTGCTTAATTGCACCAATATCGAAACTTAAAATGTCGGCATCTCTAAGTACAGGCTCGACAATTGATATATCTGAACGGATAGGTCCAAGCCTTATTGAATTATGATTAAGACTTTCTAATAGTTCTATAATTTTCCGGTCATTTAGATGCTGTTGATGGGCAATGTTTATATACTTAAATAAACTTTTATTGTTTGGTATAATTTTCGATAAATATGATTTTGAATCAAATTTGGTATCGTTAAAATCAATAACAGAATCTACTGTCACGAGACTAATATTAGGTTTATTATTCTCGAATGCTAAGTAGTTTGCATAGGTCAGGTCTTGTGTTCCCCCAATAATTACCGATACAACCTGGTTATTTAAGAGTTCGTGCAATACATCACGCAATCCGAAATAAGTATCATTAAATGTATTACCCTCCTTAAAATTACCAAGATCAATAATTTTTAATTTATCATTTATCTTATATAGCTGGTAAAGTCTTGCCCTGATTTGATCCGGAGCAAGTGAAACTCCTTTATCCAAAGAATTTCTGTCTTCAGGTACACCAAGGATAGCTATATCATAGTTACTTATTTCATCAATCGGGCTGCTTGGAGTATTTATTCTGATGTTACGGCCAAAAATTGAATCACTCAGGATTTCAACATTTTCCGGTTTATCAAGTTCAACTGGATTAAAGTAATTATTAAGATTCATGAATATAAATAACTTATTACTTTGATTTCTTTTTAGTTTTGGAAGATTCTTCAATAATCTTCAGACAATCTTCATAATTTAATGATTCCGGATCAACCGTTTTTGGAATTCTGAAATTTTCATTTTTGAATTTTAAATATGGGCCCCATCTTCCATTAAGAATCATAAGTTCTGATTCTTCTTTAAATGCTTTGATTATTTTATTCTTATCTTTTTCACGTTTTTCAACAATAATTTCTATTGCCCTTTCCATATTGATTGTATAAGGATCATCCTCTCCTTTCTTTAGGGAATAAAACTTTGAGTCATGTTTAATATATGGGCCGAATTTACCAATGCTAACAATCATCTCTAAATCCTCATACTGTCCTACATTTCTCGGAAGCCTAAATAATTGCAGTGCTTCTTCCAGTGTTATTGATTCTATGTTTTGACCTTTTCTAAGACTGGCATATTTTGGTTTCTCATCACTTTCTTTAACTTTATTCTCACCTATTTGTGCAAATGCCCCATATTTTCCCATTTTGATTATAACAGGTTTGCCTGTTTCAGGATCCTCTCCCACATACCTGTCTCCTTTGTTCAGTTCTGATTTAGCCAGAGTATTTTCAACCTTTGGATGAAAGCGTTTATAAAATCTATCTATCATGAATGTCCAGTTGTTTTTGCCTGAGGCTATTAGATCAAATTCCTCTTCTATTTTAGCGGTAAAGTTATAATCCAGGATATCCTTAAAATACTGAACAAGAAAGTCATTTACTACCATTCCGATATTATCAGGGAAAAGTTTTGACTTTTCAGTTCCAAAAACTTCCTTTTTCATTCCGTCAGAAATATTATTACCAATTAATGTTAATAATGAATATTTTCTTTCAGTACCTGGTTTGTCCTGCTTCAGAACATATCCCCTGTTTTGAATAGTAGAAATTGTTGGTGCATATGTTGAGGGCCTTCCTATACCGAGTTCCTCAAGTCTTCTTACTAAGCTAGCTTCAGTATATCGTGGGAGATGATGTGTGAATTTTTCTGTAGCATCAATATTTACCGGTTCTAAAGTATCATTTAGATTAAGCGGAGGTAACAGCCCTTTTGAGCTCTCTTCCTGATCTTCATCGGATGATTCAATATATACTTTTAAAAAGCCGTTGAATTTTAATACTTCACCGGTGGCTACAAATTTTTCATCTGCATTTGAAATATCTATTGCAACTGTTGTCCTTTCGATTAATGCATCACTCATTTGAGATGCAATGGTTCTTTTCCATATTAAACTGTATAATCTATTTTCAGAATTATTTCCTGTAATAGTTTGTTTGTTCAGGTATGCCGGACGAATAGCTTCATGAGCCTCCTGTGCGCTTTTTGATTTGGTTTTATAATTTCTTATTTGAATATACTTATCTCCATATTCTTTTGATATTATCTCCTTTGCAGCATTTAAAGCAGTACCGGACAAATTAACCGAATCAGTACGCATATAAGTTATATTCCCTGCTTCGTAAAGTTGCTGGGCAATTTTCATTGTTTGCGATACTGAAAATCCCAGTTTTCTGCTTGCCTCCTGCTGTAATGTTGATGTTGTAAAAGGAGGTGATGGTGTTTTTTTTGAGGGTTTCTTTGTAATATCTGTTATAGTGAATGTTGAATTTTTACATTTTTCGAGAAATTCCAATGCTTTTTCTTTGCTGGCAATTTTATCCTGCAATTCAGCTTTAAGCTCATATATATTATCGCTTTTATCTTTAACGGTGAAATTTCCTGAAATTTTGTAATACGAAATATATTTGAAATTAATAATTTCCCGTTCTCTTTCAACAATTAACCTAACTGCTACTGACTGGACTCTTCCCGCAGATAAGGAGGGTTTGATTTTTTTCCATAGAATGGGAGATAATTCGAACCCAACTAAACGATCCAGTATTCTGCGAGCTTGCTGGGCATCAACCAGGTTATTATCAATACCCCTGTAATTTTTAATGGCATTTTTTATTGCATCTTTAGTTATTTCATGAAAAACAATACGCTTAGTATTTTCTTCCTTAAGATTAAGTACTTCGCATAAATGCCAGGCGATTGCCTCTCCCTCTCTGTCTTCATCCGATGCTAACCAGACTGTTTTTGCCTCTTTAACTGATTTTTTTAATTCCGATACAATTTTCTTTTTATCTTCAGGGACAATATATTTTGGTTGATAATTGTTATTAATATCAATACCAAAATCTTTTTTTGATAAATCACGAATATGGCCCATACTTGACTTTACCTGAAAATCTTTGCCAAGGAATTTTTCTATTGTTCTAGCTTTGGCAGGCGATTCAACTATTACTAAATTATTTATCATCTATATAAAAATAATTAAAAACTTCAAAAGTAAAATAAATACAATATTAAGTTCAAAATTTTAATATAAATAATTATTATTTTTACGATAAACGGATTGATTTAATTATGAATAAAATAAAGATTAAAAAAGAAAGCTTCAATAAAATTTTCTGGGTTATTTATGCATTACCGTTTTTATTAATGATAATTATTTTCGTTTTTGTTGCAAAAGGGAAACTTGGATATATGCCCGACTTCGAAGAATTGGAAAATCCCAGTATTAATTTAGCTACACAGGTTATTGGTGAGGATGGGCTATTGTTAGGATCGTTCTATTATAAGAATCAAAACCGAACATTTGTTGAGTATGATGATTTTCCACAACATTTAATAAATGCCTTACTTGCTACTGAAGATATAAGGTTTTACAGACATTCAGGAATTGATGCAAGGGGATTGGCCAGGGTTCTCTTCAGGACTATATTGGGCGGCCATAGAAGAAGCGGAGGGGGCAGTACAATTACTCAGCAATTGGCGAAAAACCTTTTCCCGCGTGATACTCTGGGGTCTGTATCCGGTATTAAAAAGTCAGTAGCGCTTGTAATCACAAAATTAAGGGAATGGGTAACTGCTGTTAAGCTTGAAAGGTCATATACAAAGCAGGAAATTATTACTATGTACTTTAATCAGGTTGATTTTTTGCATAGAGCCGTAGGTATACAATCTGCAGCAAAAGTATATTTTAATACAAGTCCTGATTCACTTAAGATCGAAGAAGCAGCAACGCTTGTAGGCATGGCAAAAAATCCTGTTATATATAATCCGTTAAGGGATAAATACAAAGAAAGAGCATTAAGCAGGAGAAATATTGTTCTTTCACAGATGCATAAATACGGATATCTGGCTAAGCATGAATATGATTCATTGAAAATGCTTCCAATAGTAACAAATTTTCAAAAGATTTCACATAATATGGGATTGGCAACCTATTTTAGAGAATTCATACGAAGGACATTTACAGCTAAGAAACCGGTCAGGAAAGAATACTATTTATATAGCAGGTTTCAGGAGGATTCGGCCAAGTGGGAAAAGGATCCTCTATTTGGATGGTGCAATAAAAATAAAAAGCCTGATAATATACCTTATGATTTATATACCGACGGATTAAAAATTTATACAACGATTAATTCCAAAATGCAGCTATATGCTGAAGAAGCTATTAAGGAGTATTTGGGAGGGTATTTGCAGGTTGAATTCTTTAAAGAGAAGAAGGGGAGGAAAGATGCTCCGTTCTCTGAAGATCTTATTCCTGAGCAAATTAATGATATTCTCTGGCGGGCAATAGCTAATTCCGATAGAGGCAAAAAGCTAAGGGCACAGGGTATTTCAAGAGATTCAATTTACAGGGTCTTTAATATACCCGCAGAAATGGCAGTCTTTAGCTGGAAAGGTGATATTGATACAGTAATGACACCTCTTGATTCAATACTTTACTATAAACATTTTCTTCAAACAGGATTACTGTCAATGGATCCTGTTACCGGTTATGTTAAGGCTTATATCGGGGGACTGGATTTCAGTTATTTTCAATATGATCATGTTACACAGGCGAAAAGACAAGCCGGATCAACATTCAAGACTTTTTTATATATTTTGGCAATGCAGGAAGGTTTTTCACCGTGCGAGAAAGTTATGAATTCAACCCAGGTCTTTTATGATAAGATCCATGATACAGTATGGATTCCCCAAAGTCATAGCAAGCCTAAGGATCTAAACCAGATGAAAACTCTAAAATGGGGGCTGGCACTATCGGAGAATAATATCTCTGCCTGGCTGGTAAAAAGATTTAAACCTCAGCCAATTGCAAATATTGCATATAAAATGGGAATAAAAAGCTATATTGATCCTGTACCTCCTATGATCTATGGAACTTCTGATATGGCAGTTGAGGAAATGGTAGCAGCATATGCTACTTTTGCCAATAAAGGAATTCATTCTACGCCTTTGTATGTAAAGAGAATTGAAGATAAAAATGGTAATCTCCTGGCAACGTTTCAACCGGAATTAACTGAATCAATAAGCGAGAAGACGGCATTTCTGATGCTTAATTTGATGGAGGGGGTAATAAATTTTGGGACAGGTGCAAGATTGAGATACAGGTATAATTTCACATCTCAGATTGCAGGCAAAACCGGTACTACTCAGAATCATTCTGACGGGTGGTTTATTGGAATTGTTCCCAGACTTATAACGGGAATATGGGTTGGAGCTGAAGACAGATCTGTTCACTTCGATGAATTGTATATGGGCTCGGGTACAAATATGGCATTGCCTGTATGGGCCCTTTACATGCAGAAAGTATATGCTGACTCAACTCTTGGAATAACAGAGGAAGAAGTTTTTGAAGAACCTGTGGATTTTGATATTGTTTTGGATTGTAATAAATATGAGTTTGAAGATTATGAAATGTTTGATTTTAATGAAAGTGAATTTTATTAATATTTACTTAAATAAGTATTTTATAGCATCTTCAACCTTTTTTACATTTGCAATTTCTATTTTACTTTTTATTGACTTCCTGTTATGGTTTGAAATAAGAATTTTCTGGAATCCTTGTTTCTCTGCTTCTTTTATTCTTTGTTCTATCCGGTTTACCGGCCTGATTTCTCCTGATAATCCAACTTCTCCGGAAAAGCAGATTTTTTTATTAATTGCCTTATCAAAACTTGAGGATAATATTGCACATATTACGGAAAGATCTATTGCCGGATCAGTTACTTTTATACCTCCTGCAATATTTAAAAAAACATCTTTAGCAGCAAGCCTGAATCCTGCTTTTTTTTCTAATACTGCCAATAACATATTTAATCTTCTAATGTCAAATCCTGTTGTACTGCGCTGTGGTGTCCCATAAACAGCTGAGCTTACCAGTGCCTGAACTTCTATTAAAAAGGGCCGTATTCCATCTATTGTAGATGCAATGGCAACACCACTAATATCTTCTGTATTTTCTGAAATTAATATTTGAGATGGATTACTTATTTCTTTCAATCCGGAGTTTTCCATTTCAAAAATACCTAACTCTGATGTAGCGCCAAATCGATTTTTTACTACCCGCAATATTCTGTAAACATAATTGTGATCTCCTTCAAATAATAATACTGTATCAACAATATGCTCCAGAACCTTGGGCCCTGCCAGACTGCCATCTTTTGTTATATGCCCGATTAAAATAATGGGAATAGAGGTCTCTTTTGAAATTTTTAATAATCTGGAAGTACATTCTCTTACCTGAGAAACACTTCCGGGTGATGATTCTATATCTTCGGTTTGCAATGTTTGTACAGAATCAATAATAATTAAGTCAGGATTAATATTCTGAATTTGAATAAATATATTTTCTATTTGTATTTCAGTTAGAATAAAACAATTATCGTTTGAAAGGCCTAATCTGTCAGCTCGTAATTTTATCTGTTGTATACTTTCTTCACCTGAGATATATAATATTTTGGATTCAGTTAAAGTTAAAGCAATTTGCAGAGCCAGAGTTGATTTACCAATACCTGGCTCTCCTCCCAGCAATATAAGTGACCCTGGGACCAATCCTCCGCCCAGAATTCTGTTAAGTTCAATACTTTTTGTATTTATTCTTTTATCTCTGGTTGAAGTTATTTTTGAAATTGAGACAGGTTTTGAGCTGGATTCTGAGATTTTAAAATTAGAGGACTTAACTTTTTTCTGTATTATCTCTTCAACATAGGTGTTCCACTGTCCGCAAGATGGACATTTACCAATCCATTTAGTAGCGTCATTACCACAATTCTGACAAATATATATGGTTTTGGATTTTGACATAATACTGCAAATTCAAAATTCTGCAAGATAGAAAGGCAATATTTATTTTTTATTTAAGAAAACTTTATTGATAATCTCACTGGAAGAATAACCTTCAACATAGTCTATAGCGATCACTTCTCCTCCTTTAGCTTTTACTATATCGTAACCCACTATTTCTTCAGGTTTATAATCACTTCCCTTAACAAGCACATCCGGTTGAATAAGCTTAATAAGTTTATAAGGTGTTTTCTCATCAAACAGTATTACAGCATTAACAAAATATAATGATGCAAGTACCAGTGCACGTGAATATTCATCCTGGTATGGCCTTCCGTGATCCTTTATGTCTTTTACAGATTTATCGGTATTTAGTCCGATGATAAAAACCTCCCCATAATCTGCAGCTTTTGATAAATATTCAATATGCCCCCTGTGAATAATATCAAAGCATCCATTAGTAAAAACAATTTTCATTCTTTTAAATCTCCATAATGCCAGCGAGAAATGAATACTCTTGGTATCAATTATCTTGGATTTAATTAATTCCAGTTTGTCCATAAATGAATTTACGTTTATGCAATTTTACAAAAGATAAATATAGGAAACTATAAACTAGAAATGAAAATTTATTAATATAAATGAGGATAATATAAGGTGAGGAATTACTTTAAGAGTTTATTTGTTTTAGTATCCGGAAAGATTAATGCAGGCTTAAAATTTTTTGCTTTCTCAAAATCTATTGTAGCATATGAAATTATAATTATTATATCACCAACATTTATTCTCCTTGCTGCAGGGCCATTTATACATATCTCTCCTGAACCTCTCTTTCCTATCATTACATATGTATCAAGCCGTTCACCATTGTTGATATCTAGCACCTGAACTTTTTCAAATTCAATTAGATTTGCAGCATCTATCAAATCTTCATCAATAGTTATACTGCCAATATAATTCAAATCCGATTCGGTAACAGTAACTCTGTGGATTTTAGATTTTACTATTTCAATATTCATAATACTTCAAAGTTATAAATTAAAATGTATATTATCTATTAATCTAACTTTACCTATCCGCACAGCAATACAACCTATCTTGCCTGATTTGTTATCCCAGTTTTCTGCAGGATGAAGATCTATTTCGTCTACTATTTCGAAATATTCTACCTCAGTAAAAGGAATTTTATTCAAAGTAGTAATAACTTGTTCTTTGATGTTATCAATATCATTTTCCGCGGCATTTATGTTTGCCTGACATAAAGTATGATATATCTGTGCTGCATGCTTTCGTTGTTCGGGAGATAATAAACTATTTCTTGAACTCATTGCCAAACCGTCACTTTCTCTAACTGTTGGACAGGAAATGATTTGAATCGCAAATTTTAAATCTTTTGTAAGTTTTTTAATAATAGCAAGTTGCTGAAAGTCTTTTAATCCAAAATAAGCTTTATGCGGAGAAATAACTTCAAATAATCTGACTATTATTTTAGCAACTCCATCAAAATGCCCGGGCCGGTATTTACCTTCCATTATTTTATCCAGGTTACCAAAGTTAAATTTTCTATTATCTGGTTCAGGGTACATCTCATTGACAGAAGGAGTAAATATAATATCACATTTGCTTTCTCTTAGAAGCCTTAAATCAGAATCCAGGCTCCTTGGATAATTCTCTAAATCTTTTTTATCATTGAACTGTGCAGGATTAATGAAAATACTAACTACAGTTTTATCATTCTTATTTGCTGAACATTCTATTAAAGACAGATGTCCTTTATGAAGCGTTCCCATAGTGGGTACAAACCCAATAGAATTTCTTTCAGATTTTAATGATTCAATTTTTTTGCTTATTTCCTTTTTGGTTTTAAATATTTCCATCATTAGCCTGAAATTTTTTTTTCAAGATCAAACATACATCTATTTTAATAAAAAAGTTATTTGAAAAACATTTTAAAGTAAAATTTACGAAAATAATTTATGTTAACAATTATTCAATAAAATTGTTGGTATTAAAAACTGTAATAGTGGTGGAATTATAAAATGTTAATATTTTTTAGTAATTTTGTAAACTATTCTGAAAAATTATTCAAGTATTTATGGAAAATTCAAGAGTGTTGTTTATCTCACAAGAAATTACTCCTTATTTACCCGAATCTGAAATGTCTGTTATTACCAGGAATTTACCTCAAGGGGTGCAGGAAAGAGGAAGAGAGATACGTACATTTATGCCAAAATACGGTTGCATAAATGAGAGAAGAAACCAGCTTCATGAGGTTATCAGGCTTTCGGGCATGAATATTATAATAGATGATACCGACCATCCGTTAATTATTAAGGTTGCTTCAATTCAAACAGCCAGGATGCAGGTATATTTTATTGATAATGAGGATTATTTTCAGAGGAAGCATGTGCTGCAAGATGAAAAGGGAAAGTTCTTCGAAGATAATGATGAAAGGGCTATCTTTTTTGCTCGGGGTGTTATCGAAACTGTAAAAAAATTGCAATGGGCACCTGATATTATTCATTGTCATGGCTGGTTTACTAGTTTAATTCCTTTATATATAAAAAAGGCTTTTTATGATAATCCGTTGTTCCTGGATTCAAAAATTATTATGTCATTATATAATGATGAATTTGACAAGGCATTAAGCAAATCATTAAAAGACAAATTAAATACTGAAGGAATTGTAGGTGAGGAATTAAATATTATTAAAGAGCCGGATTATACAAATTTATGTAGGCTTGCCGTAGATATGTCAGATGCAGTTATTATTGGAAGCGATCGAATAAATAGCGATATCCAAAAATATGTTGAAATTACAGGTAAACCGATATTACCTTATTCTGAAGAAGGGAACTACATTGATATTTATTCGGATTTTTATGACAAAATTTTAACCAAAACCGTTGATGCTTAGGTTTTCTCACTCTGTATTCAAAATCAGATATTTCCTGACATTGATAAGAAAAAATTTAACTTTTCTTGTGTTGATGATTTTGGTTGTCGCGTGTAAAGAGGATCCCAGCATAATTGGATTAGAGCTTCTAAAAGATTCTGAGATATTAAACATTGGCACTATTGATACAATATCAATAGAAGCTTTCACTGTTGAGCCTGAACATCTTGTTACAGGTGGTCAGCTGGCAATATCACCATTAGGTAGTTATGTTGATTCAATCTATGGTAAACTTAAGGCTGAATTTTTAGCACAATATGCATTTAGTAATTATGTGGAATTTGATAATAATCCGATATCCGATTCACTTATTATAGAACTATTTTGTAAGGGCAATTATGGAAATTCTGAATTCAAATCAAAAATTAATGTTTATGAACTGACTTCAGATTTGGTTGATTCGATTGATTATTATTCAGATTTTGATCCTGCCGGTATGTATAACGCAAATAAAATTAATATATCAGAAGCAACTATAAAAAAGCTGAATATTAATACAGCTAATAATGATTCATTACTGATCCGAATTAAATTAAGTAATGATTATGCACAGCAGCTAATAAATCCTGCAGCTGAAGATGACAGTTTATTCTATTCTGCTGATACTATATTCAGATCATATATTAAGGGGCTTTATTTTTCGGTGGATCAGGTTGAGGAAGATGGATTAATTGTATACGCGGCTCCTTCAAATGTGCTATCGCGAATAGTTTTATATTACCATAATGATGAGGATACGCTGGAATATGAGTATTATTTTTACGGTTCATATACCAGTGTAAACAGTTATAATTTCAATAATCATAATGAGGCGGAAATACCATATTTGAATGATGAGATTTTTCAGGATACAGCTATATATCTTCAATCATTGGGGGGTACTGCAGCTAATATAAAATTTCCTTATTTATCTGAATTAATTGATGATTTAGGCAGGGTGTCTGTGCACAAAGCTGAACTAATTATCCCTGTGATTACCGATAGTATTGAACAGCAGGTTTATGATATTCCACAACAGTTAGGTTTAAGGTTGCTGAACGTTGACGGAGAAGAAAGTCTATTACCTGATGATCCTTACATATTCAGATATTCAGGCTATTTTGGTGGCACATATGACAGTCAGATTAAAGCATATAAATTTAATATTAGCAATTATTTTCAGGATCTGTTTTTGGGCGGTGAGTATTATGACTTAAGGTTATTTGTAGGGAGTTTCAATGAAACAAATCTTTCGTTGTCGTACAATATTTCAGAAGCTAACAGAGTTGTACTGGCAAGTGGAAATAATACTACTGCAAAAATAAGCTTAAATATTTTTTATACTAGAATACCATAAAATAATTTACTAAAATGTGTGGAATTATTGGCTATATTGGAGATCGGGCCGTATACCCGGTTTTAATAAACGGTTTAAAACGTTTGGAATATCGTGGATATGATTCAGCAGGAATATCGATTCTAAACAAGAAATCATTGATATACAAGTGTAAGGGAAAAGTGAGTGATTTGGAAGACTTTGTAAAAGATAAAAATCTGTCCGGAAAAATGGGAATTGGCCATACCAGGTGGGCAACTCATGGGGAGCCAAACGATGTTAATGCTCATCCGCATTCATCGGAAAATGGCAAATTTATAATTATTCATAACGGGATAATTGAAAATTATACGAAACTTAAGGAAATGATGGAACACAGGGGTGTGAAGTTTAAAAGCGAAACGGATTCGGAAGTATTGGCTAACTTAATAGAATATATCTATTTAAAGGGAAACGTAAAGGCTGAAATTGCAGTGAGACTCGCATTATCAAGAGTTGTAGGTGCCTACGGACTGGTAATTATATGTACTGATGAGCCTGATAAGCTAATTGCAGCTAGAAAAGGAAGTCCTTTGGTAATTGGTGTTGGAAATGAGGAATATTTTCTGGCATCAGATGCTACCCCGATTGTTGAATATACAAAGAGCGTTATTTATTTGAATGATAACGATGTAGCAATTATAACCAAAAATGAATTGATTCTTAAAACTGTCAAGAATGATCCTCAAACCCCGAAAATCCAAAAACTAGATCTTGATATTGGAGAAATAGATAAGGGGGGATTTAATCATTATATGTTGAAAGAGATATTTGAGCAACCAAGGTCAATATTAGATACTTTCAGGGGAAGAGTAGTATCGAATAATTCGAATTTACGATTGGGAGGACTTTATAATGTCTTACCCAGGTTAATTGAGGCAAAGAGGATTATCATAATTGGCTGTGGTACTTCCTGGCATGCAGGATTGGTTGGGGAGTATTTGTTTGAGGATTTGGCAAGAATTTCAGTTGAAGTTGAATATGCTTCGGAGTTTAGATACCGAAATCCTATAATTAACAAGGATGATATAATCATAGCTATTAGCCAGAGTGGAGAAACGGCAGATACATTAGCTGCTATTCATCTGGCAAAAGAAAAAGGAGCCACCGTTCTTGGAATATGTAATGTAGTCGGCTCAAGTATTCCACGTGAAACAGACGGAGGAGTTTATACTCATGCAGGTCCGGAAATAGGTGTTGCTTCAACAAAAGCATTTACAGCCCAGGTAACTGTTTTAGCCATGATGGCAATATTAATTGGTAACAAGAAGAAAGTGCTGCCAGATGATTTATATAGGAATTATATAAAGTCTCTGACAAAAATTCCTAAAATGATCGAAAAGATACTTAAGTTAAATAATGAGTTTAAAAGGATCGCATCATTATATAAAGATGCAAATAACTTCTTATACCTTGGGAGGGGATATTTTTTCCCCGTGGCACTGGAAGGCGCACTTAAATTAAAAGAAATATCATATATACATGCTGAAGGTTATCCGGCCGCCGAAATGAAGCATGGCCCTATTGCACTTATAGATCAAAAGATGCCGGTTGTTGTTATTGCAACCAAAGATTCATCATACGATAAGATAGTAAGTAATATTCAGGAAGTAAAGGCAAGAAACGGAATAGTTATAGCTGTAGTAACTGAAGGCGACAAAGTTATTAAGCAGCTTGCAGATCACGTTTTAGAAATTCCCGACACCGATACGGTTCTTTCTCCTTTACTTGCTGTGGTTCCGTTACAGCTATTATCATATCATATTGCTGTTATGAGAGGATGTAATGTTGATCAACCGAGAAACCTCGCAAAATCCGTGACTGTAGAATAAGGGACGGGAGCCGGTTTTATTACTTTATTGAGAGATTATTTTCATACTCACTAAGCAGGATTAACTCTAACAGCTCTTAAATTAAAAGCTGTCACAACAGAGTTTTATCTATTAGAATATTGTTTTTCATAATATTTTTTATAAGAGCCACTAATAACGTTATTTAACCACTCATCGTTATTTAGATACCAGTCTACTGTTTCTGATAATCCTTCTTCAAAACTATAAGTAGGTTTCCAATTCAATTCATTTTGCAGCTTCATACAATCAATAGCATATCTTAAATCATGTCCTGCACGGTCTTTAACAAATGTTATCAATTCAGCCGAGTGTCCGCTTTTTCTGTTAAGTTTTCTATCCAGGACCGTACAAAGTTTATTAATAAGATCAATGTTTTTCCATTCATTACCTCCCCCGATATTATATGTTTCTCCTGTCCTTCCTTTATGATATATTAAATCTATGGCTATTGCATGATCCACAACATATAACCAGTCTCTTATATTTACACCCTTTCCATAAACAGGAACAGGTTCATTATTTTTTATATTGTTAATTGAAAGAGGAATTAGTTTTTCAGGAAATTGATTTGGACCATAATTATTGCTGCAATTTGATATAATTACAGGTAGTTTATATGTGTTTGAATATGCCCTGACGAAATGATCCGAACTTGCTTTTGATGCAGAGTACGGACTTCTAGGATCATAGGCTGTTGCCTCAGTGAAGTATTTACCCTCGTCTAAGGATCCGTATACTTCATCAGTGGAAATATGATAAAAGAGCTTGCTATTAAGATTATCTTTCCAGATTTTTTTCGAGGCATTAAGTAGATTTACAGTTCCTGTAACGTTAGTATTTATAAAGTCTGTAGGATCTGAGATAGAACGGTCAACATGGGATTCTGCAGCCAGATGAATAATGCCATCGAATTTGAATTTTGTGAATATTTTTTCGATCAGTTCTGAATTAATAATGTCAGCTTTTATAAATTGATAGTTTTCTTTAGATTCAACGTCAGTAAGATTCTCAAGATTACCTGCATAAGTTAGCTTATCGACATTAACTATTTTGTAATTCGGATATTTGTTTACAAAAAGTCTGACAACATGTGAACCGATAAATCCAGCACCCCCGGTGATAAGAATTGTTTTATTCATTTCAATAAATTTATTTTTCTAATAATTCGTTTCTTAAGTATTTTTCCCATTTCCATGCTGATAATAGTGTTTCATCCAAAGATATTCCGGCTTTCCAACCCAATTCCCTGTTAGCAAATGATGTATCGGCATAAACAGTATCAATATCACCAGGGCGTCTCGGGTAGACTTTATATTTTACTTTTTGCCCGGTAACTTTTTCGAATGAATTTATTATTTCAAGTACTGATGCCCCTTTACCGGTTCCTAAATTGAAAACTTCATAGTTACTTTTACTTTTGTTCTCAATTAATCTTTTTAATGCTGTTACATGTGCTTTTGATAAATCCACGACGTTAATATAATCCCGGATTCCCGTACCGTCAGGCGTATCATAGTCGTTACCGAAAACTCTTAAGTGATCGTGTATTCCAATTGCAGTTTGATTAACATATGGTACCAGGTTTGCAGGGACTCCTATCGGATATTCTCCGATTAATCCGGATATATGTGCGCCAATAGGATTAAAATATCTTAATGAAATGGCCTTTATTTTATTATTAGCATGAAGGGCATCCTGAATAATTTCTTCAGAGATTTGCTTTGTATTTCCATATGGCGAACTGGCCTTTTTAATGGGAGCATCCTCTGTGACAGGTAATTTTTCAGGTTGGCCATATACCGTGCATGATGAGGAGAACACAATACTGGGGATATTATAATTACCCATTGCTTTCAATAGATTAATTAATGAAACAATGTTGTTATAATAATAGTCAAGAGGCATTTCTACTGATTCGCCAACAGCTTTTAAAGCAGCAAAATGTATAATAGCTTCTAAATCGGGATATTTTTTAAATAATTGAATGACTTTATTATTATCGCATAAATCGAATTTTTCAAAGAGCGGACGTACACCAGTGATTTGCTCTATTCCATCAAGCACTTCTATACGTGAATTAGACAGATTGTCAGCTATTATTACTTCAAAACCATCCCCAATAAGTTCAACGGCTGTATGTGAGCCAATATAGCCTGTACCTCCGGTAACCAATACTTGCTTTTTCATTTAATCTTTGGTAAAGATTATTTATTAAAATTACTATATAATTGTTAAAAGATAGTTCTGCAATAATAATAAATAATAAATTCAAATAGGATACAATATTGAAATCGCTAATAGCATTAGCTAATTTTACTTACAATATCGTTTTTCAAATGATATTTCTCATTACTTTCCTGGCAAATAGCAATCCCCTCATCGTTGAAGTGCAGACTATGTCCATATTCACTCATCCATCCTTTTTGCCTGGCAGGATTTCCTACTACTAAAGCATAAGGTTTGATATCTTTTAACACCACGGCACCGGCACCAATAAATGCAAATTTGCCAATTTTAATACCGCAAAGAATTGTTGCATTAGCTCCAATCGTGGCACCTTTTTCAACAACTGTTTTCTTATACTCGCTTTTTCTTATTACAGCACTTCTTGGATTAATTACATTGGTAAATACCATAGAAGGTCCTAAAAAAACATCATCCTCACAAATAACACCAGTATATATTGAAACATTATTTTGTACCTTAACATTCCTGCCAATCACTACATCAGGAGAAACCACAACATTTTGGCCAAGATTGCAATTATCTCCAATAACACAGTTAGACATAACATGTGAAAAATGCCAAATCTTTGTACCTTTTCCTATTTGACATCCTTCATCAATCACTGCTGTTGCATGAGCATAATATTCCTTTGCCATAATAATTATTTATTAAAAAAATCAATAACTGATTGGGTAATATACTTCATTTGATTATCGCTGAGTTCAGTATGCATGGGTAATGAAATTACTGTTTTGCATAGTTCTTCAGTAACAGGGAAATCACCATCCTTGTACCCAAGATTGGTAAATGCTTTTTGCAAATGTAATGGAACCGGATAATAAATCATAGATGGAATTTCTTTTGAGGCTAAATAATTCTTAAGTTCATCCCTGTTAATGTCTTTTAATCTTAAGGTATATTGATGAAATATATGATTAGATTTTTCAGATCTGAATGGTATTATTATACCGGAAATATTTTTTAGCTCATTATCATAAAACTCTGCTGCCTTCTGCCTGGCCAGGTTATATTTTTTCAAATATTTTAATTTGACATTAAGTATAGCAGCCTGAATCCCATCTAATCTGGAATTTACTCCAACAATATCATGATAGTATTTAACATTCATACCATGATTTGAAATCGTTCTTGTTTTTTCCGCAAGTTCATCATCATTTGTAATAATTGCTCCTCCATCCCCATAACAGGCCAGATTTTTTGAAGGGAAAAATGATGTACAGCCGAGATGCCCGATAGTCCCGGCTTTTCGCGTTTTACTGTCATTTGAATAAAATTCACAACCCATAGCTTGCGCGGCATCCTCAATAATGTAAATATTATTTTTTGATGCAATATCTGTAATTTTATCCATATCTGCGCATTGCCCGAATAAATGTACAGGAATAATAGCTTTTGTTTTTTCAGTAATAGCTGATTCAATTGCTTTTGGACTAATATTGTAAGTATGCGGGTCGACATCTACGATAACTGGCTTAAGTCCTAATAAAGTGATAACTTCAATAGTTGCAATAAAAGTGAAATCAGGCGTTATTACTTCATCACCGGGTTTCAAATCTAATGCCATTAAACTTATTTGTAAAGCATCTGTTCCATTGCCGCATGCAATAACATGGCCAGCTCCAAGATATTCTGAAAGATTATTTTCAAATTTTCGAATTACCGGGCTTTTAACAAATGATGAGGAATTTAAAACATCCTGCATGGCACTGTCAATTTCATCCTTGATTTTAAGATATTGAGTATTTAAGTCAACCATTCTGATTTTTTCCATGCCGTTATATTCTATAATTTTTTTTACTAAAATAATATTTGGCAATGAATAAAGATGTATTTAACGGTATTAATTTCAGTTTAGTGCATTTTATAGTTAATAAAATAGCAGTGAATGTTTATAAGTATATAGTGATTATAATTTTATTAATTTTGGACAAATATATTTTTATAGAAATTGTTAAAAACTACAATATAAGTTGGATATTGCTAAATATATAAGGGAGTTAATCTTATTGAATGAGTGTGTCATTCTGCCTAAGTTCGGAGGTTTTATTTCAAAGTACAGACCTGCGAATATAGATTCCGGCAAAAAGATATTGTCACCTCCCTCAAAAATAATTGAGTTTCATAAGGATTTACTTAAAGATAATGGCCTGCTCATAAATCATATTGCAAAGGAAGAAGGAATTTCAAATATTAGTTCTGGAAAATTGATTGAAGACTTTGTATATGAAATGAACACAAAACTTGGCAAGGGAGATACAGTTGTGCTTAAGGGCGTAGGTTCTTTTAGAAAAGATATTAAAAGCAGAAAAATTATTTTCGATACTTTCAGAGATGAAAATTACCTTGCTGATTCTTACGGATTGCCGAATCTTGAATTAAATGAATTGGAGATATCTGATAGTGAAAAAGATTTTGAATTTCAAATTCCACCTATAAAAACTATTAGAAGAAAACGAACGGGTTTCTGGATAGTCTCCAGTATTATAGTTTTGGTACTGTTGTTGATATTACTTATTCCTTATGCTGAATATGGCTATTTACAGAATTTAAACTTTAATTTCATATATGGCAGAAAGTCTGATAGTATAAGACTTAAAAAGGAGGAGAAGATAATATTCGGAAAACGTAAAAAAATTGAGCAGGATTCTGCAGAAAGTCAAATAGAAGATATAATTGATGTTACTACCAGAAAGGAAATAGCTCTATTCTATACTGAACCTGAAGAACATAAACCTCAGGACTACAAGACAGAAGAACTTATCAGCCAGTCAGATAAGTATTACTTAGTAGCCGGGAGTTTTAAAAGATTGGAGAATGCCCATAATTTAAGGGAAGAATTATCAGGAAGTGGTTATAATCCTCAAATTATTCAGACAAGAAACGGGTATTTCAGGGTAATACTAAACTCTTTTCAGGACAGGAATGTAGCTATCCGTGAATTGGAAAAAGTACGTAAAGGATTAAACAGGCCCATATGGATTTTGAATATTTAATTTATAGTAGATAAGTAGACAAGTAGACGAGCAACAGGATAAAAGTAAAAAGATAAAATGATTTACGATTTTCGATTAACGATTTTCAAGTTACGAGTAAACAAGTAGACAAGTTAGCGAATTACGAATAGCGAATAATGAATTACTAGCGAACCACGAACAACGAACAGCGAGAAGCGAGTAACAGGAAGCGAGCGACCAGTAACCTTATTTAACAACTTGTATAATCCAGATATCCTGCTGTGGTTTTCCATTGGATTTACTACCTTCGATGAATTCCAAAACTTTGTTATGGGAGATTAATTTTTTTATATATTCCGGGGAGTGAAACGCTGAATAAGTTCTATGGCCTTCCCTGGTTTTACCACGAATTACAAGGGTGCTATTATTAAATGTTTTGCTTTCCTCCGGGGATAATATATTAATGAATGCTTTTCCCTGTGTTGAAAAAAGAATAATTGCATCCTGGTCTGCTACTCTTATTAATTCGTTAAACCAGGCATTATGCATTTTTTCCGAGAGATGAGTAAAAATAGATAAACCAATGATTATGTTAAACGTATTATCCTTAAATGAGAGGGGAGGAGTGAGGTCATTATTTGAAAAATCTATACCTTTTAAATTTTCTTTACACCATTTGATTGACTTGTCATTATAATCAGTACCATAAATTTTACATGAAGAATCAATTAAAGCAGGGAAATGTCTGGTTATCCTTGCAGGTCCGCAGCCCCAATCAAGTATCGTTATATTCTTCATTTTATTATACTTTTTTAATATTGAGATTAACCACTTGCAGGATTCACGACCTCCATAATAATATTTCTTATAATCCATTTGAAATGATTCGTAAATCATATAGTCAGGAGGAAGTGCGATATCAGGGATGCCGGATTTAATTTTTTTATTGGCAGGGTATTTTTTCAAATAGTGAAAATAATATCTAATCTTATCTCCAAAATAAATTAATCCCAAATTTCTTAAAAGTATTGAGAAAAATGCTTTAATCATTTTTAGTTGGAATTGACTTATGTTTTCCTTGAATTATGATTTACAGTTAACTTATGACAGCCCCTTCTTCAGTTTTGTCAACGGGGGATACAAAGGTTAGTTTTCCTTTGGAATCTTCGGCCATTAATATCATACCCTGGGATTCTATACCTTTGATATTCCGGGGTTCAAGGTTAACTAACAGGCTAACTTGTTTTCCTATAATTTTTTCAGGCTCATAGTATTCAGCAATACCCGCGACTACTGTCTTCTGTCCGGCTCCGGTATCAATGTTTAATTTTAGTAGCTTATTAGTTTCGGGGACTCTGGTTGCATCCATTATTTTGCCTACTCTTATATCCAGTTTCGTAAAATCATCAAAACTTATATTGTCTTTTTGTTCCATAATATTAGGTTTTTCGGTAGTATTTTCAGTTTTAAACGACTTAAGTTTATTGAGTTGTTTCTCAATTATGGGATCTTCTATTTTTTCGAATAGTAAATCCGGATTATTTAATTTATGTCCGGCCGGAAGGATATTAATTTCGCCTGATTCATTCCATGCAATTTTCTTTATATTCAGGAATCCGGTTAGTTTTTTGGCTGTACCTGGAAGGAAGGGTTCGATAATTACAGCTAAATTGGCTGTTATCTGAAGAGATATATTTAAAATGGTTTTAACCCTGTTTTCATCAGTATTTATTATTTTCCAGGGCTCGGTTTCGGCAAGGTATTTATTCCCCAACCTGGCATAATCCATTGCATATTTCAAACCTTCCCGGAGACGGTAGTTTTCCACACTGCTTTCGACAGATAACTTTATTTTTGGCATTTCATTAATAACCTTTCTGTCATAGTCTGTAAATTTCGTAATTTCAGGAACTTTACCATCGAAATATTTATGTGTCAATACTAATGTTCTGTTTACAAAGTTTCCCAGAACAGCGACAAGTTCATTATTATTTCTATTTTTAAAATCGATCCATGTAAAATCATTATCTTTTGTTTCAGGAGCATTGGCACATAAGACATAACGTAGTACATCCTGTTTATCTTTAAATTCTTCCAGGTATTCATGTAGCCAGACAGCCCAGTTGCGGGATGTAGAAATTTTGTCTCCTTCAAGATTCAGAAATTCATTAGCCGGCACATTATCAGGCAATATATAGCTTCCTTCGGCTTTCAGCATTATCGGGAATATGATGCAGTGAAAAACAATATTATCTTTTCCTATAAAGTGAACTAGTTTAGTTTCTTTGTCTTTCCAGTATTTTTCCCAGTCACCGGTTAAATCTTTTGTGGCCGATATGTATCCAATCGGTGCATCAAACCAGACATACAAGACTTTCCCCTCAGCTCCTTTAACAGGAAGAGGAATACCCCAGGCCAGATCACGACTTACTGCCCGTGGATGAAGTCCCTGATCGAGCCATGATTTACATTGGCCATAAACATTAGCTTTCCAGTTGGTATGTTCCCCGAGAATCCATTTTTCTAAAAAGTTCTGATGCTTATCCAAAGGCAAAAACCAATGTTTCGTTTCTTTCATAACAGGCTCAGATCCACTTAAAGCAGACCGGGGATTAATCAGATCAGTCGGACTAAGTGAGGTGCCGCAATTTTCACATTGATCTCCGTAAGCAGAATCATTACTGCAATGGGGACAGGTACCTGTAATATATCTGTCGGCAAGGAATTGTTTAGTCTTTTCGTCGTAGTATTGCTTGGTTATTTTTTCAATAAATTCACCTTTCTTATATAAAGTACTGAAAAAATCTGAGGCTAAACTGTAATGTGTTTTCGAAGTAGTTCTGGAGTAAATATCAAAAGAGATACCAAAGTCTTCAAATGCTTTCTTGTTAAGGTTATGGTATCTGTCAACAATATCCTGTGGTTTTAAACCTTCCTGCCTGGCTTTAATGGTTATAGGCACTCCATGTTCGTCTGAGCCACATATGAAAACAACATCTTCGTTTCTAAGTCTGAGATATCTTACATAAATGTCAGCCGGAAGATAGGCACCTGCAAGATGGCCAATATGAATCGGCCCGTTAGCATAAGGTAAAGCTGCCGTAACAAGATATCTCTTAAAGTTTTTCATTCAAATAACAGGATTTAAACCACAAAATAATTTTCTGTAAAGTATGTAAAGTTTTATTAAATTGCCAAAGATATTCAAACCTACTGATTTGAGAAAATTTCTTTGATTATGATTGAACCACCGTTTTTGCAGGCAAATGATAAAATCGGGATTCTTGCTCCTGCAGGTTTTATATCTGAAGAAGAGGTTCAATGCTCCATTAAAATATTTAATGACTGGGGTTTGGATGTAGAATTAGGAAAAAATATTTACAAGAAAAAAAATAATCTTGCAGGCAATGACAGACAGCGGAAAGAGGACTTCCAACATTTTATAAATAGAAATGATATAAAGGCTATTATTTGTGCAAGGGGTGGTTACGGATCAATTAGAATTATCGATTATATTAATTTTGAGAATTTCAGGCAAAATTCCAAATGGATAGTTGGATATAGTGATATAACAGTATTTCATACGTATCTGCAGAAAACAATGCGTTGTGAAAGTATCCATGCCATAATGCCCAAGAATTTTCAAAAGTATGATTTAAAAAGCAAACCACTTGACTCGTTAAGAAATGCTTTATTCGGCGGCAAAATTGAATATACAATTCAAACACATCCTCTGAATAGGGTAGGCGAAACAGAAGGAATATTGATAGGGGGTAATTTATCTGTTTTATACAGTATGCAAGGAACCCATTTGGACATTGACACAAAGGGAAAAATTCTTTTCATCGAAGATGTCAATGAATATCTTTATCATATTGACAGAATGATTACTAATTTGAAATTAAGCGGGAAACTTAATAATTTAAAAGGCCTGATTATTGGATGCATGAATAAGATGAAGGATTCACCTGTTGCTTTTGGCGAAACTGCCTATGAGATCATTAGCAGAGCTATTAAAGGGAGCGATTATCCGGTAATTTTTGACTTTCCGGCGGGACATACAAAGATAAATCTGGCATTAGTATTAGGCAAAAAAATCCAAATGACTATTGACCCGTATTTAAGTAAAGTTATTTTTAAATAAAACTTAAAAATAATGTCTCATCATAATGAACTTGGTAAGAAAGGTGAATTGATGGCAATAAAATACCTGAAAACCCGGGGATATATAATTTTAGAAGTGAACTGGAGGGATAAACATAAGGAGATAGATATTATTGCCAGGGATAAGAATCAAATAGTTTTTATTGAGGTTAAAACCCGGCGAAATGATTATTTCGGAGCTCCTGAAGAGGCTGTAGATATGAGAAAACAAAAATTTTTAGTTGATGCAGCCGAAGAATATATTAATACTAAGAATATTGATCTGGAAGCAAGGTTTGACATAATTTCTATTCTTATGGATAGAGAAAATCCCAATATTAA
>CBFCXR010000019.1:0-24599 GCA_965602045.1 uncultured Bacteroidales bacterium
TTAATTAATATAGCAAAAAAGAAATATTATAAGGCTGTTAATAATTTCAACAAAGTACTTGAATTAGAAATGTCTGTAGATCAATACAAAGTTTATCTTAACCGGGGAGTAGCAAATCTGAATTTACAGGAATTTAATTTGGCAATTGAAGATTTAACGAAATCTATCGAACTAAATAATGCAAATGCCAGTGCATATCATAGCAGAGGTATGGTTTACTACGAACTTGAAGATTACGAGTCAGCAGTTGATAATTTTATGCAGGCTATAGATTTAAGTCAGGATAATCCTGTTACATTTTTCAACCTTGGTATGTCGTATTATCGTTTGGAAGATAAAGAAAGTGCCTGTCCACATTTTCATAAAGCTTGTTCAATGGGAGACAAAAATGCATGTAGAATGGCTTTTGGGGAATGTTCTAAAAGTCTGCCCAGGTAAAGCATATTATTTCCTTTTATATTACAAAAACAGTATATCTATATCAAAAAAGTTATAAATTTGATTTCTTTGTTAAATGATTCATGGACCTTTCTATAATAATAGTAAATTATAATGTAAAGTATTTCCTTGAGCAGTGTTTACATTCTGTTCTGAAATCATCCAGAAATATTAAATCTGAAATATTTGTTGTTGACAATAATTCTGTTGATGGATCATGTTCTATGGTCAAGGAGAAGTTTCCCGAATTAACTTTAATTGAAAATAAGGAAAACGTTGGCTTTGCAAGGGCAAATAATCAGGCTATAAAAAAGGCATCAGGACAATATATTCTTATATTAAATCCTGACACAGTTGTGGAAGAAGATACAATTGAAAAATGCCTCGAATTTATGAATAATAATCGGGATGCCGGAAGTCTGGGTGTTAAGATGATTGATGGTAAAGGAAATTTTCTGCCTGAATCCAAACGATCATTACCAACACCAACTGTAGCATTTTATAAAATTTTTGGATTATCGGCATTGTTTCCCAAATCTAAAAGGTTTGGCCAGTATCATCTTGGATTCCTTGATAAAGAAGAAATTCATGAAGTAGATGTTCTGCCGGGAGCATTTGTTCTAATCAGAAAAAAGATAATGGATCAGATAGGATTATTAGATGAAGATTTCTTTATGTATGGAGAAGATATTGATTTATCTTACCGGATTAAATTGGCTGGTTTTAAGAATTACTACTTCCCAAAAACAACTATAATTCACTATAAGGGTGAGAGCACAAAAAAAAGCAGTATAAACTATGTTATAGTATTTTATAATGCTATGATAATCTTCGCCAAAAAGCATTTTTCAAAGAAAAATGCAAGTTTTTTCAGCTTTTTAATAAATATAGCTATTTACTTTCGTGCAATATTTGCTATTCTTCGCCGAACAGTTATTAAAACAATAAATCCTGTATTAAATGCTTTGCTGATATATTTGGGTTATTATTTATTCTCACCTGTGTGGGGGAGAATAATTGAACGCAACTATCCTGATCAATATCTTAATTTAATAGTTCCTTCCTATATTTTAATATGGATAATATCAATATTTTTATCAGGGGGTTATGAAAAGTTTGTAAAAATCGGGGCATTGATTAGAGGTACTATTTTTGGCACATTTTTTATTTTAGTTGTTTATGCATTGCTACCTGAAAATTTCAGGTTTTCAAGAGCCTTAATACTTTTAGGAACAATATGGGCACTTATCTCAATTATTGGTATAAGACTATTACTATATTCTTTCAGCAGCAAATTCTTCAAGTTTGAAATCTTCAGGAAAAGACGGAGAATAATAATTATCGGGGATAAAAAAGAAAGTGACCGGGTATATTCTATTCTTAAACAGACACAAATAAAACCTGAATTAATAGGTATAGTTAATCCAAGTGAAAAAATCAAAAAAACTGAATTTATCGGTAATATAAGTCAAATAAAAGATATTATTGAAATTAACAAAGTTGAAGAATTAATATTTTGTGCAAAAGACATAACTTCTCATAGTATTATTAAAACAATGCTTCAATTCACTGATACAAATATTGATTTTAAAATCGTACCTCCTGAGAGTCTTTCAATCATTGGAAGCAATTCCATTGATACAGCAGGCGATTTATATGTTTTAAATTTCAATGCGATTTCAAGAAGTCTTAACAGACGTAAAAAACGCATATTTGATATAGGTACTTCAATAATATTTGTCATATTCAGTCCTTTCTTTGTTTTTTTTGTCAAAAATCCCTTTCGATATTTTCTGAATATTTTTGCCGTAATGATCGGCATTTATTCGTTTGTTGGGTATTATGGAACAGTCGGGGGAAGGCACACTAATCTGCCATATTTGAAAAAAGCAGTTTTATCTCCATTAGACGGCCTTAACCGCAAAATTGACAATAATATTTTGATAGAAAAAATCAATATGTTGTATGCAAAAGACTATAAGATTATTAATGACTTGTCTATAGTTATTAAAGGCCTTAAAAACCTGGGGAGAAAAATTTAAAATATATTAGTTTTTAACAATTTTTCCATATCAGTAGTATTACTAATACCCTCTTTTAACTCTTTATTAATCTTACAATTTAGATATGTCCGGAAGTAATATTTCAGCTATTGTTAAGAATAATTTTGTGTTACTGTCCATAAATGTTTTAAACACTTACCTAATAGTTTTATATATTTATTTTTTAATAGATTAGGGTCTAAGTAATTATCTTTAGTTATTAGAAATTTATTGTTAAATTTGTTTTATAACATGAAAAATTAATGAGAAATACTAAGTTTTTCTTACCGCAAATAACAATATTACTACTAGTAATATTATTAACTTCAGAAACTAATGGTCAAAAATCACCGGACCTTAAGGAAATGTTCCTTGAAGCTGAATCTTATTTCTTATTCGAAGAATATAAAGATGCTCTTCCTCTTTATCAAATATTGCTAGAAAAAGATCCTGATAATGACAACTTAAATTATAAGATAGGTATATGCTATCTGAATGATCCTTATTTAAAAGATAGATCTATTGACTTTTTGGAAAAGGCTATAAAAAATATTAATCCAAAATATAAACAAAATTCATTTAAAGAACGAAAAGCCCCTGCAGAGGCATTATATTTTCTCGGGAGAGCTTACAGGATCAATAACAGACTTAAAGATGCAATATCCAAATTTAAAGAATTTTTAGATATACTTAATCCCGAGATATACGATGTTGATTTGGTTAAAGAACAAATACAAGCATCTAAAAACGCTTTGAGATTAAGAATAAGGCCCGTATTTTATATTTCAGAAAATCTTGGTGACATAATAAATACTCCATTTTCGGAGATCAATCCTGTTATCTCAGGTGATGAATCCACACTGGTTTTTACTAAAAAGTTAAGATTTTATGATGCAGTATTTTATTCTAAAAAAGTCGCCGGAGAATGGTCATATCCAATAAATCTTACTCCCCAGTTTGGATTGGATGGTAACTCTTATACTACAGGATTATCATATAAAGGTGATGAAATATATGTGTATAGAAGCGATGGTTATGATGGTAATATTTATGTTAGTAAATTAATTGAAGATACATGGTCAAAGCTTGAAAAGCTAAATGAAAACATCAATACTAAATATTGGGAGTCTCATGCATCCCTATCCTCTGATGGGAAAACATTATATTTTACAAGTAACCGTAAAGGCGGATATGGTGGGCTTGATATTTACAAATCAGAAAAAACCGGTAGGGGAAATTGGGGCCCGCCCGTAAACCTGGGAAATGTTGTCAATACAAAATATAATGAAGAAACTCCATTTATAACCAGTGATGATAAAGCCCTGTATTTCAGTTCCTTTGGGCATTTTAATATTGGAGATTATGACATTTTCTACAGTACAATTTCAGGCAACGGCACATTCAATAAACCTGTAAATATTGGTTATCCGATTAATACCATGGGTGATGATTTATTCTATGTTCCTGTCGGAGATGGCCGATATGGATACTATTCAATGTATGATCCTGATAATGTTTATGGTTTGAATGACATTTTTAAATTCGAGGTCTTCTCTGAGAGACACCCTAGAAAATTTACAATTAAGGGTAATACGAGAAAGAGCAATGACCTGAATGTTAACTATGATAATATTAAAATAAAACTAATAAATAATAATACCCAGGAAACTGTTGCTGAAACAATAGTAAATAATGATGGTACATATACGTTGAATACTATTCAGGGTAATTATATCATAGTTCTGGAAGGAGATGGAATAAAAAATACTTCCCATGATCTGGCAATACCGATAAATAATCCTGATAATGTAATTGCTTACGTATCAGATATTTTACCTGAAGATAAAGTCTTAATCCAGGAAGAGGTTAAAGATATAAAAAAGCCTGAAATATCAATTAAAAAAAGTCTGTATGAAGTTACCTCTGATAATACCATCCCAATAAAGTTAAATTTAAAAAGAAATACAAAGCTGCTTATTGAGGTATATGATGATGGAGAATTACTAAAATCGGAAGAGTTTAATGTAGTAAGAAAAAAATTCGTTTATAACTTCAGACCTAACGAAGGAACTAATATGTTAAAATTTGTTTTAACTGATAATAGCGGTAATACAAATACTCAAAGCGTAACAATTAATTATACTCCTGCAATAATAGAAGTACCGGTAAGTGCTGACGATGAAGTTAAAGAAAAATATGAAAAAGATGAATTTAAAGAAATCATAGGATTTGCAGAAGGGGATTTAAAGAAATATCTTGAGAATACTGATTGGAAAAAAGTCAAAATCAAAGATGAATATGAGTTATATAATTTCCTGATTGATAAACAATCAGAAGGGAACTACAGTATCCATGATGTAGATAAGTTATTTATTGATTATATTTCATCGGGCCTCGATGTTGACTTTATTTATCATAGTCTGCTTTTTGTTTCAGACGGAGAACTTAAAAAAGTCTTAACAGACTTAAACCTTCAAAAAGAAAATATTCAAACATCCGGAGAGTTATTAGACTATTTATGGAAACAAACTATAGACAGCGACAATTCCAGAGAACAATTAGTAGAATTATTAACTGCCGTAAAAAGGGACTCTTATGAAAATATTGAACTATTTCTAAGGTATCTTGAAAAGAGTGCTACTGGAAATCTTAAAGCAGTTATTCAAGAACTTGATATAAGAGAAAAAAAGATATTAACATATACAAATTTGGTATACTATTTAATTTCAAAAGCACCACTTGGAAATTACAGTAGAGAATCTGTATACCAATTGCTGCTCGATATAATATCTCCTGAGAATACTGAAACTTTTTTAGATTTGCTGAAGCAGAATGCCGGCAGTGAAATTAATGAAGCGCTGAATAATATTGATTTAAATAATTTTTCAACCCCTCTTGAATTAATTAAATATATAATCGGGCACTCTGATAACTATTCATTTGATGAAACTGATATTATAGATCTTCTCTTAAAAATTGTTTTTATGAAAGATCTTGATATCGGGAATTTAGACCCGGATATTACGATAACGAATAAAAAAGCAAGTTCAAAATTGAAATTAGCTGCTGCTATTACAGCTGGAATAATAATAATATTACTATTAATTGCTATAATCCGGAAGAAGAAAAAAAAGACATAGTAGCTAACAATACCTACCACATATGGTTAAATTATTCACTTTTTATAAAAAAAGTACTATCTCAATAGTTTTTTCTTTCATGTTTTTTCCCTTGTTTTGTCAGCTCTGGCCTTCAAATGAAGATATCTATAAGGAGGCTGAAGATTATCTCCTTGAAGAAGAGTATAATGAAGCCCTGCCTCTTTATCTGATGCTCCTGGAAAAAGGTTATAATACAGCAAATATAAAATTTAAAATTGGTGAATGTTACATACATACGCCCGGACAAAAATTGAAAGCTTTATCATATTTAGAAGAATCTTCAAAAGAGGCATCGAAGAAATACAAGGGTACCAAGCTTGAAGAGGACAGGGCTCCTGTAAGTTCAGTATTTCTTCTTGCTGTGGCATACCGGCTTAATAACAAATTCGATAAGGCTATTGAAACATTTAAAATTGTGAAAGATTTCATGCATCCGGAAGATGTGGAAAACAGGAGAATAATCGATATGCATATGAACCGTTGTATAAATGCTATTGAATTAACTAATGCTCCGATTAATATTAAGAAAACCAAACTTGATAATATAATTAACTCAGCTTTTTCAAATTATAATCCTTTGCTAACTGCAGACGAATCAGTAATAGTATACATGGACAAGTTGAAATTTTATGATGCAATAATGCAATCGACTATGAATAATGGATATTGGACTAACCCTGTAAATTTAACTCCAAAAACAAAATCAGATGGAGAATTCTATGTTGTTGGGATATCAAGTGATGGGAAGAAACTGCTTTTCAATTCATTTAATCCTTTAACCAATGGTGACATTTACCAGTCTGCTTTTGAAAATAGAAAATGGTCAAGGATAACCAAATTGAACGAAAATATTAATTCTAAATTTAATGAAACTCATGCCAGTTTATCAAACGATGGCAATGTTCTATATTTTACAAGCAGCAGGAGGGGGGGATATGGAGGCCTGGATATTTACAAATCGGAACTGGATGAAAATGGAGATTGGGGCTCTGCAGTAAATCTGGGCCCGATAATAAACTCGCCGTATAATGAAGAGTCCCCTTTTATTACAACTGATGGAAAAAGAATTTATTTTAGCTCACAAGGACACTATAATATGGGAGGATATGACTTGTTTTATTCAGAATTATCTGAATCGGGTACATGGATGCATCCTGCAAATATCGGATTTCCTATAAATACATCTGATGATGATTTATTCTTTTATCCTGTCGGAGATGGCACTACAGGATATCATTCAAAATTCACCGGTAGTGATAATAACGATCAGGATATTTTTAAATATGAAATTATTACGATTGCAGATCCGGTAAAATTTAATATAAGCGGAAAAGTAGATATCCCTGATAGTGTTGAATATGAATTAAATAGTGTATCAGTAACTTTTGTTGATCTGCAGAAAAATGATACTTTAATAACTAAATACTGTAATAGTGAAGGGGAATATGATTATAAAATACCCTCAGGAGAATATGAATTAACCTTTAGTACCGAAGGAAGACAATTTTATAGCAGAAAAATTACTATCCCATTAAATTTCCCGGAAGAAGAACTAATAGTTAATACAAATCTGGAAATGCAATTAATTGTTGAAGAAGAAGTATTATTAATTGCAGAAAAAGATACATTTTTTATTGATGATATATTTTACGGATTCGACAGCTATTCTTTAAATGAGGATGCCATTACTTTTTTGGATAAGCTAACAAAATTACTGACTGAATACCCTAAAATAATAATCCGTATATACGGTTTCACTGATTCTATAGGCAGTAGTGAATATAATCAATTTTTATCTGAGAGACGGGCAAGTTCAGTTGGAAGCTACCTGGAAGGAAAAGGTATTACAAATGACCGTATTACTATTAAGGGATTTGGTGAAACGAAGCATATAGCTATTAATTCAAGCTCTGAAGGCAGAAAAATTAATCGACGCGTTGAGACAGAAATTGTTGACTCCGATAATAACTTTATATTAATCCGCAGTTTTATTGTGCCTGATAATTTAGCTGTAGAATAACTTCATATTATATTTTGGCTGCTTTCTTTTAACCGCTTCATAAATATTTGTTTTAATATTTATACAGCACTTAAAAAGTGTGGCAATCATTAAAGTTTGATTTGAAAATCAACGTAAATAAATTTTTTTTCTTTAATTTTAGTAAATTTATATAAGGTTATAAAATGTTAATGCCTAATTATATAATTTAAACTCTCTGTATCGCTATTATTTTTAAATTTGTCTTAAAAATTAAATACTTACTCTATATGAAACAAGTATTTTTCCTATTACTAGTTCTATGCTCTTTTCAAACAATACAAGCTCAGAAATCAGATGATGTTTTAAGAGTATATTTTACAGATGCCGAGTTTTTTATTACTGAAGAAGAATATCTGGATGCTTTGTATGATTACCAGGAATTATTTAATAATGGATTTAATGAAAACGCAAATATTAATTATAGGATAGGCATATGCTATTTAAATATACCCGGCCAAAAGGACAAGTCAATTCCTTACTTGTTAAAAGCAATTGAAAATACCAAGACTAATAACAGAGAGAGCGAATTTAAAGAAGAAAAGGCTCCTTTGGATGCATATTTGTATTTGGGCAATGCTTACAGAATAAATAATAACCTTGAAAAGGCGATTGAATTATATGAAAAATATAAAGAGTTATTGCCCTCTTCAGATGATGCAATTATGGAATACATAAATAAGCAGATTCAGGCATGTAATGCTGCTATAAAATTCATGGAAAATCCGGTAGATATAAAAAAGACTAACCTTGGTAATACAGTGAATACCTCCTCATCAGATTATAAAGCAGTGATATCAGGAGATGGTAATACGTTGATCTTTATGAAAGAATTACCGTTTTATGATGCTATTTTCTTTTCAAGACTTGAAAATCGGCAATGGACAGAGCCTGTTAATATTACCCCACAAATCCAGTCAGATGGGGATCAATATGTATCATCAGTATCATACGATGGAACACATCTCTTTTTAACCAAAGAAGATAATTTCAATAGCGATATCTATATCAGCACATACGAGAATGGACAATGGGCAAAATCGACACCTTTGCACAAACCTATAAATACTAAGTACTGGGAATCCCATGCAAGTATTTCAAAAGATGGCAGAACACTATTTTTTACAAGTAACCGAAGAGGAGGACATGGTGCAACGGATATATTTAAATCTGTCATGGATGAAGAAGATGAGTGGAGTGATCCGATAAACCTGGGTAGTACTATTAATACCACGTTGAACGAAGATACTCCCTTTATTACTGAAGATGGGAGTTCGCTGTTTTTTAGTTCCCAGGGACATAACAGTATGGGTGGTTATGATATTTTTGTTTCCAGACTGGACGGAGAGGGTGATTGGGGTATCCCTGAAAATTTAGGCTATCCTATAAATACTACGGATGATGATCTGTTTTATTACCCCTGGAATAATGGGCAGGTTGCATATGTTGCACTATTTGAAAAAGATAGCTATGGGAAAGAAGATATTTACACATTAAAATTAGCATCTGTAGCTATTGCTGAAGAAGCTATTGCTGAAAAAATTGAAACAGCCGTTGATAAGGGAGATTCTTTACGAAAGGTAATTATTGAAGAAAAAATTGAAGAAGTACCGCTGGATGAGAAGGTAGCTGAAGTGGAAGAGAAGATAGCTGAAGTTGTAAAGGAAGAAATTATTGAAAAAGAAGAAGAAAAAGTCCCGGAACCAGTGATAATGGAATTTGAATTACGTCCTGTATATTTCAAATTTGACGACTATGGTCTTTCTGAAAAAGGGAAAATTGAATTGGATAATGTTGCATCTCTTTTGGCGAATTACAAAAATCTTAAAGCAGAACTAAACGGGCATACTGATTCAAAGGGACCTGACGAATATAACCAGAAATTATCCTCCAAAAGAGCTTTATCTGCTTTAAATTATTTAGTTAGTAAAGGAATAAATACAGACAGATTACAGGCCATTGGCTTAGGCGAAACTAAATTTGCAGCAATTAACAAAAATAAGGACGGTTCAGATAACGCTGAAGGAAGAAAACTGAACCGAAGAGTAGAATTTGAAATAACTGGAATTGAAAAGAATAATATTATTATTAAAAAAATAGAAATTCCTGAACACTTACGAATAAAATAAACAAATGATTTCATTATGAGATATTTACTATTTCTATTTCCTTTATTTTTTGTGTTTTGGGATAATTTGAACTGCCAGGTTGAGGAAGACCTTTTGGAATGTTACAAAGAAGCTGAATATTTTTTCAATCGCGGTGAGCACGAAGAGGCTGCATACTACTATCTGCTGTTAATTAAGCACGATCCTGATAATGCCAATTTTAATTTCAGAACCGGAGAAAATTATCTTAAAATCTCCGGAAAAGAAACTATGGCTATTCCCTATCTTGAAAAAGCGGCACAAAATATTACAGAAAAGAATAAATATAAAAGAAAATCATTTGAGGAAACAAAAGCGCCCTTACATGTATATTTTTATTTAGGGAATGCCTACCGGATAAACAATGAGCTTGATAAGTCCCTTGAGTCATACAAAACATTTGTCAATTCTCCATATTATAACGGTAACTATAACCAATCAATAGTTGAGAATGAAATAAAATCATGTGAAAGAGCGAAAATTATACAAGATTCACCGATAATATTTAAGGAAGTACCTCTTAATAATTTAATAAATACTTCAGCAATTGAAATTAATCCTGTAGTATCAGGAGATGGAAAATCATTAGTATTTATAAGAAAACTTAAGTTTTATGATGCTATTTTTTATTCGAAAATCGAAACTGATGATTGGATAAATCCGGTAAATATTAATCCTCAAATTATTTCTGACGGAGATTTTTCCCCCACTTCCTTTTCTTTTGATGGAAAAGAACTCTATCTTATAAAAAAGACTAAATACGAAACAGATATATATGTCAGCAATCTGATAGAAGGAAAATGGTCAAAAGCTGAAAAGCTGAACAGTAATATTAATTCTCTCTCAAATGAGACACACGCCAGTATTTCAGGAGACGGAAATTTATTATATTTTACCAGTGACAGGCATGGAGGGAAAAGAGGTTTGGATATCTATGTTTCAGAAAAAGATAAAAGTAACCAATGGAGTAAGGCAAAGAAGCTGGGAAAAGTGATAAATACCAAATTCGATGAAGAAACTCCCTGTATAACTAACGGCGGGAAAAGGCTTTTTTTCAGTTCAAAAGGACATTACAATATGGGGGGATTTGATATTTTCTATTCCGACTATAACGGGAAAAATTGGTCGGTGCCTGTTAATATAGGCTATCCTGTTAACAACACAGGTGATAACCTGTTTTATTACCCGCTGAATGGAGGTAAAGTAGCATATATATCAAAGTTCGATTCGAAAGGCAGTGAAAACAAGGAACTCTATCGGCTTGAAATATATTCAAATTTGCCGGAAGAATAAACACCAGATAAAGAATTGCCCGTTTAGCCCGGTTGAATATTTCTTACATTAATCTATCCATCCAATAATAAATTATTGACTCTCTTTAATTTTCTTAATAACCTAACGGATGAAATACATTATGAATTGTTGAAAATTAATATCATACAACAAGGTAAAATATTGTATTTTTGTGTTAATGAGCTATTTAAAAAAATAGCAATAATTAATTCTTATATTGTGAGGGAATTATTAAATATGTGGTATTTAACCCCGTTGTTCTTATTTACTGTATTACATTTATCTGTATTACCTACTTACTCCCAGTCTGATAATAAACAATTAAGGGAAAATTTCCTGTACGGTGAATACTATTTATCAAAGCATAAATATAGAGAGGCCCTTCCGTTTTACCTGTCAATCTATCAAAACGATAGCCTAAACGCTAATATTAATTATAGAATAGGGCAGTGTTATATAAATATCAGAGGTGAAAAACTAAAATCCATTCCCTATCTTGAAAAAGCTTCAAGAAATATAACAAGCAAGTATATTTCAGGGAAATACGATACTGATGCTGCTTCAATCGAAGCATTATTACTACTTGGAGAGGCCTATCAGAGGGGCAATCATTTAAATAAGGCATTACAAAAATACCTGGATTATAAAGATCAGCTTACACCAAAAGATAAAAAAAATCTGAAAAAAGCAGACTTAAAAATCCAAAGTATTGATGTCGCAAAACAAGAACTTGATAAGCCCGCTGATTTAAAGCTAACAAGTCTGGGAAGCAATATCAACTCAAGATTTTCTGACTATAATCCGGTTGTACCGGATGACGAAAGTATATTAATTTTCACTTCATTCTGGGAATCAGCCGATTTAATTTTCCAATCAATTAACAACAACGGCGAATGGACGGAACCTATAGATATTACCCAGGAACTAGGCTCTGAAGGTGATTGTTATACAGGTGCAATCTCACGTGACGGAAAGGAATTATATATAATAAAGCAGGGTAACTATAATAGTGATATTTATGTTAGCTACTACAATGGCAATAAATGGTCTACTGCCCGGAAGCTGAACAAAAAAGTCAATTCAAATGAACAGGAAACCAGCATAACAATATCATCTGATGGTAATGTAATTTATTTCAGCAGTAATAGAGCAGGTGGAGAAGGGGGATTTGACATATATAAATCAGAGAAGAAGGATGGGGAATGGGACAAGCCGGTAAATCTTGGCGCTTCAGTAAATACACAATATAACGAAGAAGCCCCGTATATATTAGATAATATACTGCTATTCAGTTCAGAAGGACACAGAAATATGGGAGGAATGGATATTTTTTACTCAACCTTAACAGATGACAATACCTGGTCAGAACCTATAAATATAGGTAGCCCGATTAATACAACAAATGACGACTTATTTATTATACATAATGATAACAGGGAAATTTCATATTTCTCAAAATTTGATCCTAACGGATATGGGAAGCATGACATTTTTAAACTGGAAGCACGGCTTGAGGAAGTATTGAAAAAAAATATTATCGAAAATCATGATGAGGTCATTGCCGGGATAGCCGGACAGGATACTATCACAGAAGACAGGATTGAACTCGCTTCCATAAATATGGATAATAAAACAGATACTGATACTTATCTTAATACTGATGCAGTAACTGATAATTATAATTATGCTCAGGAATATAACAGTGACACTCTTGAATCAAATACGATATTTAATAATAAGGAACCCATTAATGAAGAAATCCCATACTATACAGTACAAATAATGGCATTGAGAAAACCTGTTAATCCCGGCTATTTTAAAAACCTTGATAAAGTAAAAGTTCATAAAGGTGATGATTTGCTTAACCGGTATACTTATGGTAAATATTTAGGTTATACACTTGCCAGGAAATACCTTGAAAAAGCTTGTAAGTTAGGTTATAAAGATGCTTTTATAAGAGATATAAAATCAGTTTCAAATTATAATGAATATCATTTCAATGAATAAAAATAAAACTAGTAAGCCCGGGATAATCTTAAGAGCTCTTGAACTTTCTGATATAGACTTATTATATAACTGGGAGAATGACCGCGAAATATGGCTGGTTAGTAATACAATTGTTCCATATTCCAAACATATATTAAAAAAATATTTGGATAATTCTCATCTTGATATTTATCAAACCAAACAATTACGTTTAATGATAGATCTAAAAATTGAGAATCTTAAAAATCCGAAAACCATTGGTACTATAGATTTGTTTGATTTTGATCCATTTCATAACAGAGCTGGTGTCGGTATTTTAATCGGGGATAAAAGCAAGCGTAAAAAAGGTTATGCTTCAAAAGCTCTTGAAAGTCTTATAGATTATGCTTTTCATACACTACAACTAAATCAGATTTACTGTAATATTCTTACAGATAATAAAGAAAGCCTGAGCCTTTTTCAAAAACACGGATTTAAAATAATCGGCGAAAAGAAAGAATGGATCAAGATACCCGGAGGATTTACAGATGAATATATGCTTCAACTTTTAAATTTTTTAGATTAAATTCATTAATTAGCCTGTTGTAAAAAAAAATATTAACTTTAATATAAAACTGTTATTCAAATATTTATTAGATTTAATGAACAATTTTTTAAAAAAAATAAAGGTTTTATTTAAAAATCAACTTATATTTAATTGATTTTTAATTTTGTATATAATCTGGTTATTTAAATTCTAATTATTATAGAATTTTTTATTTATTTAAAAGACTACCATTGAGTATATTATTTTTATACAAAAATATTAAAGGCTTTGTTATTGTAGCTCCCGTATATTTAGTATTATTCCTTTACTCTACCAGCTTTCTATTTTGTCAGCAAGATGATTTTATAAGATCTTTGTTAAGTGGTTCTGACATAAAAAAACTTGATAAGACTAAAGATTATGAGATTCTGGCTGAAAAATTAGTAGAGGAGGCTAATGAATTATATATGGAGACATTTGCCGTACAGGGAAATTATGATCTTGATGAAAAAGCCATTAGCAAAAAAGTAAAACAATTGGAATCCAAAGCTCAGAAAAAGCAATTAGAAGCAACAAAGTACTATGAATTAATAAACAGCGCAAAGTTTGGAATATATAAAAAGTATGTTGAAAAATTCTGGTCTGAGTTTGAAGGTGATGAATCAGCTTTTATTAATGCAAAACTTATCGAAGAACAGTCCAATGATTTTTATTTTCAGGCAAAAAATTTAAGATCTGAAGCAATTAGAACACAAGATAATAAAGAAAAGGTAGAAAAACTGAATAATGCATATGAGCTGGAGATAAAGTCCCTGGACAAACAACTTAATGCACTCAGTATTTACTATAGCATGGATTATACAGCAGGAAATGAATTTATTGAACCTGTAACTCCTGTTATAGCAGAAACTCAGGTACCTGAAACAGAACCAGAACAAGAAGATGTTTATTACGATGTGCCGATTATCCAGGAAACAGAGACATCACCACCAATAACAGAAATAATACCGGTTATACCATCCGGCACAGCGGTAGAAGGAGATATAAGAGTAAATCAGATGATTATCGATATTTATGACAGATATATGGAAGATGAAACCAAATTTCCTTCAACCGTCTTAACCCCTGAAATACTTGCTGGTTTAACATCATTTGATGCTGATAAAATAAAAAATATCTGGTATTCCTATGCCTATGACACATTGTATGAAGGAATTCCTGAGCCTCCAGCAGAGTTAGTTGCAATATCAGACACTATTACCGGGGAAATGGCTTCTGTGGATCAAACAACAGATGTAGTTCCTGAGGAAATTGTGCCTGGCGAATATGAAGAAAGAATTGCTGTTGTCGATGAAGAGATTGGCGAAACATATCATATACCTGCAGATGAACAGGTTATATATAGGGTTCAAATAGCTGCCAATAAGATGCAGTTATCTCAAAGATCACTTAGTAAAATTTATTTTGGTAATAAGAGAGTTGAAATGATAAATGAAGAGGGATGGTTTAAGTACTCTATTGGTGATTTTGACACTTATGAGGGTGCCAGTAAATTCAGGAAACAATGCGGAGTCAAAAATGCCTTTATTGTTGCCTACAGGAAAGGTACAAGATTTACGGCCGGTGGTATTGATGAGACAGGTATTACATCAATCCCGGAATCAGCAGAAGGTATGATTACTTCAAAATACAACGTCGGGCTTTCATTCAGAGTTCAAATTGCTGCTAACAGAGTTCCTATGACAAAAGATCAACTTAAAAGGATATACAAAGATAATTATCCGATAGAATTAATAAATGAAGAAGGCTGGTATAAATATCAATTGTTAGGTGTAAGGCTATTTTCCGACGCTTTAAAAATCTTAAGAAATGCAGGAATAAAAGGGGCCTTTATTATTGCTTATAATAATAATACTAAGCATAATCTGCATACTGCTGTCAAACGTTCAAAATCTTTGGAAAAAGAAGTACAGACTTATGGTAGAAAAGGAAAATTAAATGATATTGAATGGCATGTTCAAATTGCTGCTTCAAGAATCGGACTAAGTCAAAATGAATTATCGCAAATTTATAGTGGTAATGATAATATCTCTTTGATAATAGAAGATGGGTGGTATAAATACAGGTTGAAAGCAGGGACTTCTTATTCAACAGCTGCAAAAATAAAGCAAGAATGCGGGGTAGAGAAAGCATTTATTGTAGCTTATTATATTGGGAAAAAAGTACCATTATATAAAGCAATTAATGAATACTAGTATATTTAATATTAACTAAATATTATGGCTATGAAATTTAGATTAAGTACCTATTTTAGAATAAGTTTAAAAGCTTTGCTTACAATAAGCATATTGTTTTCATCTTGTATATCTCAAAAGAAAGTTACATTATTACAAGAGAAAACTACTAAGGAAGTAACTCAGCAATTTGAAAATCCTAAAAGCACAACATACAGGATTCAAATTGGAGATCACCTCTATATAAAAGTCTATAGTGTCGATCCAAAAACAAGCAAATTTTTTCAAACCGATTTTCCAAATCTGATGAATACTACTTATTTGTATTTGAACAGTTATCTGGTAGATGAGTTTGGATTTATCAACTTCTCTTTTGTCGATAAAATGTATGTTAAAGGATTAACAGTTGTAGAAATCAAAGATCTGGTTCAAAAAACCCTTAATGAGTATTTTAAGGAATGTACTGTTATCATTAAGTTGGTAAATTTCCAGGTTGCTGTTTTAGGTGAAGTAAATAATCCAGGTGATTTTACGATATACAGGGATTATATAAACGTCCTTCAGGCTATTGGACTGGCCGGTGGTATAAAACAATTCGGTAACAGAAAAAATATTAAACTAATCAGGCAGACTCAAACAGGCTCCAGTATGCATTTTATAGACCTGACCAATAACAGGGTGCTTGAATCACCTAATTTTTATCTTATGCCTAACGACGTAGTATATGTTGAACCATTGGGCAGCAAATCAAGAGCTTATGAAACATTTCCATACGGTACATTTTTTGTAGCTCTTTCAACTTTAATTTTTGGAGCTAATTTATACTTTACTCATATTGAATAAAAACTAATAATTAAAAAATTCAGACAAGGAAAAAACAAGATGAAAAGGGCAAACTGAAATGTTATGGATGAGAAATATCAATATGTTGAACAGGACGATACAATTGATATAAAATCCCTTGTTATCAAGAATCTGAAGCATTGGTATCTGTTTGTCTTTTTTCTGTTGATTGCATTTTTCATAGCCATTTTAGTTAATAAGTTCTCTATTCCTATTTACAAAGTAAGTACATGGATCTTAATAAGTGAGAAACAGGACCCTCTTGAACTTGAAAATCGTATAGTACCTTCGTTATATGGCAATCCATATAAGCTGGAAAATGAAATAGGTATTCTTAAATCGAAAAATCTTACGAAAAGGGTTATCGATAATCTTGATTTCGAAATATCTTATTTTGTATCGGACAGGTTCAGTATGAAAGAATTATATAATGACTGTCCGTTCATTATCGAATATGATACTATTTTCGACCAGCCTCTTGGCGTCAATTTCCATACAACATTTTTATCTGACAGCATTCTGTTAATAAAAGCTGAGGGTAATGAAATTGTTATTCACAATTTCCATTTAAAAGCCAATACAAAAGTCCTTCCCTATTTTACGTTTGAAGATACTGTGGCCTTTGGTGATTTAACGGGTAATCAATTTTGCCGGTTCAGGCTAATTCCTAATTTTTCAGTTTTTAATAACAGAATAAAATATAAAGAATACTTGTTTTCATTCAATAGTCCCCTTCAGCTAATTAATAAATACAGAGGTTTTGATATTCAATCTGCAAAAAGTTCTTCTATACTCGAACTCTCGTTAAAATGTTCAAATATTGAAAAAGGGGTTACTTTTTTAAATAAGTTAACTGAAATATATCTGCGTAAAGGCATTGAGAGAGATGATAAAATTGCTTCACGCACAATTGATTATATTGATAATCAGTTGAAAGGAATATCTGATTCACTCAGGTATTCTGAGGATCGGCTCCAGCATTTCAGAACATCAAAAAACATTATGAATATTGACTTTCAGACACAACAGGTTTATTCCAAAATGGAAGAATTGAATAATAAAAAAGCCGAGTTAACAGTTCAGTCAAAATATTATAATTATTTGAAGGACTACCTGGAAAAAAGCAACAATGTAAATGATCTTATTGCCCCATCGTCAATGAATATAAATGACCCACTATTGAATAATTTTTTAATTGAACTTGCCAACATTTATACTGAAAGAACAGAATTATCTTTTAATTCAATCAAAAATAATCCTTATTTGAATTCACTGGAGATTAAAATGAAAAATATAAAAGCTAAACTTATTGAAAATATTAACAACTTAATTAATGCAACAACTATTTCATTGGATGAGATTGATGGAAGAATAAATGAAATAGAAGGCAGAATGAGCAAATTGCCAAAAAGCCAGCGTGAGTTACTGGTTATTGAAAGAAAATTTAAACTTAATGACGCCCTGTTTACCTTCTTACTAACTAAGCGTTCAGAATTTCAAATATCAAAAGCATCAAATCTGCCATCAAATGAGATCCTGGATAAAGCCTCTTCTGAAGATTACATTATTGTTAATCCTAATAAAAAACTGAATTTTATTATTGCATTTTTACTCGGTATTTTTATTCCTGCAGCCTTAATATATCTTAGAGATTTATTTAAGGACAAAATTACCGATAAGAATGATATACAAAAATTAACAGATTATGCTGTAATTGGTAATATTATTCACCACAAACATAAAACAAATATCGTTGTAAATGATTTTCCAAAATCTTTGATAGCTGAATCATTCCGATCATTAAGAACAAATTTTCAATTTATTTCAAATGAAAATAAGAATAGCCTCATTTTAGTCACATCAATAATCACAGGTGAAGGAAAGAGCTTTACGGCATTAAACCTGGCATCTGTATTTGCACAAAATAAGAAAAAAGTCATAATTGTAGATTTTGATCTTAGAAAATCAAAAATACAGGAATATCTGAATTTGAACACTGATAAAGGATTAAGCAAATATTTAAGTAATAATGCTGAAATTGAAGAAATCATTCAAAAATGTGAGATTGAAAATGTTGATGTTATAGCTGCAGGGGTAATACCGCCAAATCCCACAGAATTAATTTCTTCTTCCAGAACCACAATGTTATTTAATTATCTAAAAAAGCATTATGATTATATTCTTGTTGATTCCCCCCCGTTAGGATTAGTTTCCGATGCACTTTTATTGATTAAATACAGCAATATTAATTTATTTATCCTCAGGTATAACTTTACTCCTAAGAATTTATTCTCACTAATTATGACTGACGTGGAAAAACGAAAAGTTGAAAACATAAGTTTATTATTAAATGACGTGAAAATATCAAAGACCGGTTATGGGTATGGTTACGGTTACGGGTATGGGTACGGTTATGGATATGGATACGGTGATTCAGAAAAGAAAAAAAATATTAAAAACAGAATCACTGAGGTATTCACTAAAAATTGAAGTTAACTCCTTTTATAATGTAGAATATTCCGGAATCTCTTCAATAAATGAAAATCTTTTATCCTTTGGAATAAATTTACAGCAATAGTGCTTAAGGCCATTTGTGATTATTAAATAATCCACATTGAAACTTATATTATAATTAGTAATCTGATCAAATGTACCCTGATTAATTGTTACTGCAGGGGATTTACATTCGATTATTAAATTTGGCTTGCCTTCTTTATTAAAAACCACAATATCACATCTTTTTGAAAGTTTGTTTATTTTAAACTCCATTTCAACTGAAATAAGCTGCTGAGGATAGTTCTTTTCTTTAATTATATACATTATAAAATTCTGACGAACCCATTCTTCAGGTGTAATCAAAATATATTTTCTTCTTATTTCATCAAAAATATATTTTCTATTATCTTCAGACTTTATCTTAAACGAATAAGTTGGTAAATTTAAATTTTCCATAAATTATTCATATGGATAAAACAGTATACAAAAGTGAATATAGATAGAATTATTCAATCAATACTTATCCTGCAAGTACAAAATTTGAATTTAAACTACATAAAATGACATTTGAGCAAATTCTGGCTGATTTAAAAAATAAAACCTATAAACCTGTATATTTATTAATGGGCGAAGAACCTTACTTCATTGATATAATTACTGATTATATTACCGATAATGTACTTACAGAATCCGAAAAAACGTTTAACCAGGTTATTTTATATGGGAAAGATACCGATGTACGGGCAATTATCGATTCTGCCAGGCGTTTTCCAATGATGTCAGAATCCCAGGTTGTTGTAGTTAAAGAGGCACAGTATTTAGAAAAAATCAGCGATCTGGTATTTTATGCCAATAATCCGCTTAAATCAACAATACTTGTTATTAACTATAAACATCAGAAGTTTGATAAGAGACTTAAACTCTATAAAGCAATCAATGAAAAAGGTGTAATATTCGAATCAAAAAGACTATATGATAATCAGATTGCAGATTTTATAAAATCCTATCTTAATAAAAAAGGTTATAAAATTGAACCGGCCACAACTATTCTATTAATTGAATTTCTGGGAAATGATTTAGGTAAAATAGTTAAAGAATTAGAAAAACTAATAATAGCTTTAGATACAGGTAATAAAACCATAACATCCCTGGATGTTGAAAAGAATATAGGAATTAGTAAAGATTATAACAACTTTGAACTTCAGAAGGCATTAATAAAAAAGGACATATTAAAAGCTAACCGTATAATAAATTATTTCGATAAAAATCAGAAAAATAATCCTATTCCATTAACAATAACATCACTTTATTATTTCTTTAGTAAAGTACTGGCTTATCATTCCATTGATGATAAATCAAAAAATAAAATTGTATCTGCTTTAAAAATCAATCCCTATTTTATTTCTGATTATCAGTCAGCTGCCAGGGCATACTCTCCCGCTAAAGTCGAATCAATTATCTCAATACTCAGGGAATATGATTTAAAATCAAAGGGAGTTGGTAACATATCAACTTCACCGGGCAATTTATTAAAAGAGTTAATTTACAAAATCCTCCATTAATACAATTTTATTTCATTCCGTTAATCCTGTATTATATAAATCCGGAACTTAAAAAAAGTGCAGGAGTGTATTGTTTTGAGTTTTATATATTAATCACCAGATATTTTTATATTTACACAATTTTTGAGTCATGACATATATTATTATAGCCTTTACCGCAATAATTTCCATAATGGCATTTAACAATTCTGAGATCTTCTCAAAATTTCAGTTTAATGCTTATCAGATTTATCATCGTAAAGAATGGCATAGATTATTAACACATGGATTTCTTCATGCCAACTGGACTCATCTGATAGTCAACATGCTGGCTTTATTCCTGCTGGGACCTGCTGTTGAAAGATATTTTAATGAATTAATGCGGATAGGGATCATTAAATATCATCGCTTAATATTTCTGTTATTCTATTTATTAGCAATAATTCTATCTTCTCTAATAAGTCTTTACAAACAAAAAAATAATGCCTGGTATAACTCTGTTGGGGCATCGGGTGCTGTTTCAGCCATAATATTCTTTTATATATTTTTTAATCCCTGGAAAATGCTATATATCTATGGCATTCTGCCTGTTCCCGGAATTATTTTAGGTGCATTGTATCTTATCTATTCACAGTATATGAGTAAAAGGAATGTTGATAATATTAATCACGACGCCCATTTTATAGGTGCAGTATTTGGTTTTATATTTCCAATACTTCTTGATTTTAGATTATTAAGTAATTTTATTGCCGAATTTTTTAGGTTCTAGGGCAAATATAAATTATGCTTTCTTAAGCTAAATCCACTACCAGAAATGCAGATCAGTAAATATGTTTGCTTAAACGGAAATTTTATCAAATTAGATCAACCTGTTTTTAATAATGATAACAGGGCTTTTCATTATGGAGATGCATTATTTGAGACTATTCATGCTAACGGAACAAAACCACAATTTCTTGAATTGCATATAACCAGACTTATCCATGGGATGACAATTCTTAAAATGAATACTCCTGAAGATTTTAAAACAGGGTATTTTGAAAGGCTAATAACAAATATCTTAAATAAAAACCGGCAACTCCAGGGTGCAAGAATAAGATTAACAGTATTTAGAAATCCCGGCGGATTATATACACCATCATCAAATGAAGTATCTTTTCTAATTGAATCTTTTCCGCTTGAACATGACAGATATATATTAAATACAAAGGGTTATGCAATTGATGTTTATGAGGATATACGAAAACCAGTTAATGCATTATCAAATTTAAAATCAACAAACTCTTTAATATTTGTATTAGCGGGCATATTTAAAAAAGAAAAGAAACTGGATGATTGTCTGATTATTAATGAAAAGCAGAGAGTAATTGAATCAATAAGTTCAAATATTTTTGCTGTGAAAAATTCCAGGATTTTAACACCTGGATTAACCGAGGGTTGCCTTGCAGGAATAATGAGACATACAATAATTGGTATATTAAAATCTCATAATTATTTTGTTAATGATAATTGCTCATTAACTGTTCAGGATCTTCTTGCAGCCGATGAAATACTGCTAACTAATGCTATTGCAGGCATCAGATGGGTTATGGCATTCAGGCAAAAAAGATATTATAATGATACGTCCAAATTTCTCATTAAGAAACTAAATGAGATATCGTTTAATAATTACTAATCAAATATCCTGTTATATGTAATAATTAATTAAGTAAAATTCAGGAGAAGTGAGTAACCGGATATTTAATTCATTTGAGGATTTTCAGGGAAATTGGCCCACATCTCATATTTCTTCCCCATTCTTTTAAGAGTTGCCTTCCAGAAATGCTTACTTATAGGTGCCATGATTTCCTGTGGATCAAGCTCAGAGACAACCCATGAATTATCAGCAAGTTCATCTTCCAGTTGTTTTTCATGCCATCCTGAATAACCTAAAAAGAAACGTATTTGTTCCTTTCCGATATTTCCTGATTCAACTAATTTCTTTATGACATCAAAATCGCCTCCCCAGTATATATTACCCACGACTTTTACACTTTTTGGAATAATATCGCCTAATGTATGTAAATAGTGCAATGTATTCGTATTGACCGGCCCTCCAAGTGAAATCAGAGCATCAGTTTCCGGAAAATCCTTTATAACATCATTAGCCTGCAGATTAACTGGTTTGTTAAGAACAAATCCAACAGCTCCCTCTGATGAATATTCTGTTAATAAGACAATTGACCGCTTAAAATAATTGTCCTGCAAGAAGGGCTCTGAAATTAAAATTTTGCCCTTTGCGGGACCAGTATCATTATCAGTCTCAAAAAAATTATAATCCAGGTTCATGGTGATTATTTTTCATTCCATCGCAAATATTATTCCAAATCCTATATTAATTTAACAAAATTATAATAAAATATCTGAAAAAACCTTTACTAATTCTTTAATTAAATTATTTACTTTGAAATAATATTTTAATTTACCATATTTAAATATTATATGACAAACAAAAATCTCCCGACACTTTTTCAGGCAATAATCCCAATTTTATTCTTAGCTTTCTTCCTCACTATTAATGTATTAGTATTTAAAGAGAATACTCTTTCAGGTGCAAATCAGATAATTTTGCTCTTGTCAGCCGCAATTGCAGGATTAATTTCAGTACGGTTAAAACTTAGCTGGACCGGTCTGCTAAATGCAATAAAAAAGAATATTAGTGTGGCAATACCCTCCATTCTAATATTATTAATTATCGGATCCCTTGCAGGAACATGGTTAATCAGTGGTATTGTACCAGTAATGATCTACTACGGAATTAAAATTATTCATCCCAGTATATTTTTATTTGCAGCAGTAATAGTATGTTCCATAGTCTCTTTAGTAACGGGGAGTTCCTGGTCAACTATTGCAACTATTGGTATTGCGCTCCTTGGTATAGGACAAACTTTAGGCATTAATGAAGGATTAGTTGCCGGGGCAATTATTTCGGGTGCTTATTTTGGTGACAAAATGTCTCCTCTTTCCGACACAACAAATCTTGCTCCTGCGGTAGCGGGTGCCGACTTATTTACTCATATCCGTTATATGATATTCACCACAGGACCCTCAATGATATTGACATTAATAATTTTTTTTGTTATAGGATTCACAAATAATAATAGTCCGGTTGAAACAAATGTTGAAGGGGTTATTGCTGCAATTGAAAAGTCATTTAACTTAAATCCATTACTATTACTGGTACCCGTAATATTGCTAATTGTTATCATCAAAAAAGTACCTGCTTTACCTTCTCTTTTAATCGGGACACTTTTAGGAGCTATTGCTGCTTTGGTTTTTCAGCCACAAATAATTAAAGAACTTGCAGGTGAAGGGATTAGCCGTTTAAGTGCTTCTTATATTGTTATTATGAGGGCCATGTTTGGAGATATTCATATCGAAACTGCAAATAGCATGATTAATGAGTTGTTTTCAACAGGGGGGATGGCAGGTATGCTTAATACAGTCTGGTTAATTTTGTCGGCCATGGTCTTTGGTGGAGCAATGGAAGCCGGCGGATTACTTGCAAGAATCACAAAGGCGTTGATATCTTTAGTAAATTCAACAGGTTCACTTATTGCATCAACAATAGCAACATGTATATTTTTTAATGTCACGGCATCTGATCAGTATATTTCAATAGTTGTACCCGGAAGAATGTTTTCACAGACCTATAAAGATAAAGGACTTAAGCCTGAAGTATTAAGCAGAACTTTAGAGGATGCCGGAACTTTAACTTCAGTGCTTGTTCCATGGAATACATGCGGGGCAACACAAGCCAGAATCCTCGGTGTTCCTACATTAACTTATCTGCCATATTGTTTCTTAAATTTAAT
>CBFCXR010000020.1:0-24529 GCA_965602045.1 uncultured Bacteroidales bacterium
ATCTTTTAATGCAAAATTGCCTTCCTGATAATTTTCTGTTGATCCAAGTCTGTTCATTATTAGATTAGGATAGTTAAAAGTGTTTTCTATACCTGCTTCTATTGGATTCAAGTAGCTCAACATTTCTTTTTCCCTTGTTGCAGTATTATTTATCGGTTTATCGGGGATTGCATTTTTAAGTCCGGTATTTAATATTTTATTTGCTGGCTGCACTTCTTTTATTTCTTCTAATGTTGATCCCAGATCAATCTCAGTGTTATTTTGTGTTTCTTTCTTTTGTACAATTTCTTTTTCAGGTGTAATATCAGCAAATTGAACTTTGGATATTTCCTCTTTTTGTTTTTTAGGCATGAAAACAAGCATGATTACTATAATAATAGCTGCTGCAGATGATACATAGAAGTACATACTCCTTTTATACATTAATAATACGGACTTTTTAATATTGTTTTTCCCGGGATATTTAATATTATAATCCGGTTTTAAATAGAGCCTGGAGTATAAATTATAATCCTTTATCATTTCAGGATGTTTATCCATGTATTGGCTTAGCCTGATTTCATCATTTTCCTGAAGATCTCCTTCCAATTTGGCAATGCAAAACTCTTCAAAGTTTGTTTTATTGATTTTTTTTATATCGGAAAAATTTCTTTTAAGTATTTGCTTCTTTAAGTGAATATCTTTCGAAGGGGAGATTTTTATATTTTCGTAACGCTCAAATTCTTTTTTCAGGTCAGGATTTTGAGTTAGAAAATTCAGCAGTTGGTTTGACTGTATAGGATCCAGCCTACCATCCATATAATCGATTAAAAAAACTTCATAATTATTTCTAGTAATATTCATGACATATTTGAGATTAAATGGTCATATTACCTTTTCAATACTTCCAATATATTTTTTAAGAAACATACGGCCCCTGTATATATATACTTTTACCTGTGCTTCACTTAAACCTGTAATTTCAGCAATTTCATTATAAGAATATCCTTCATAATCTCTAAGCATAATAACTGAACGCTGGTCCTCCGGGAGCTTGTTTATAGCATCCTCAAGAACTTCTGTAAGGTCTGTATATTGTATATTATGTGAATACATTTCAGAATCTATATTTACGATATTATCCTTTCTTTTTTCTTTCCTAGTTAAATCTATCATAGTATGATATGCAGCTGTAAAAAGATATGACTTCACTTTTTCATATGTGACATTTGATATCCTTATCCACAATTTTTCAAATGTGTCCTGAATAATATCCTTTGCCTTGTCTTCATCCTTAATGTTTTTAAGAATAAAACGATACAAGCCATCAGCAAAATCATCAATACTTCTGTTATATTCGGCTACCGTCATTTAATGTTATTTCAGAATTAAGACGTTTGATATAATTAATTTGTTACACCAATTATTTGATAATATTAAGAAATTTATGACAGAAAACATTGATAATGAATAAATAATATAAAAAATATTCTGTCTGAAATTACATAATAATGAATAAAAAGGTACTATATGCAGAGTTCATAGTCTGAAATTCTGGTAATTTAAATTGCCTGGACAATAGCTAACATTATGTGCCCACTTTTTTTTAAGTATCAATTGCTCATATCAGTCAGAATATCAATGGATAATTGATTATTAAATATTGCTCCGGAATAATTATCTAAAAAAAAATGCAACAAAACTTGACTTGTATAAGTAAAAGGTATTATCTTTGACCAAACGTTCAGTCAAAATATTAATACCGACTAGGGTATTTTTTAATAACCAGGATATGACTGAACGTTGAGTCTTAAATTTTAATATATGTCACCAAGAACCGAGAAACAATATGAACAAATAAGGGAACAAAAGAAAACCCTAATAATTGAAACTGCTCTCAGGCTTTTTGCTGATGAAGGATTTCATAGTACTTCAATTAGTAAAATAGCAAAACTGGCAGGTATATCCAAAGGATTAATGTACAATTATTTCAAAAGCAAGGAGGAATTGCTAAAGGAAATAGTAATATCGGGAATAAGTAATTTAACAGATACATTTGACCTTAATAAGGATGGGATATTAACTACTGAAGAGCTTGAATATTTCATTAATCAAACCTTTGAGACATTAAAGTCGAATAAAAAATACTGGAAATTGTATTTTGCTATTATTTTGCAACCCAGTGTTTTAAGAATGTTTGAAACAGATTTTCAGGAGTATATAGGCCCTTTCTTTGAAATACTTGAAGAGTATTTTCGCAAAAAAGGTTATGATAAACCTGCTATTGAGAGCAAATTATTTGGAGCTATTCTGGATGGCCTGGCTTTTCATTATGTAATAGATCCTGAAAACTTCCCACTTGAAAAAGTTAAGCAGACATTAATTGAAAGATATGTAAGAAAACAATAAAATTCAAACATTATGAAATTTAAAAAATTATTTAAAGTAGCAGCAATTGAATTTATTCTTGTGATTACGGCAGTTTTTGCTCAGGGTCAGAAAATGACTGCAGAACAGATAATAAAAAAGGCTGAAGATAAATTCATGGGTGAAAAAACAAGCCACGGTATTATGTCTGTTAATATAATACGTCCTTCCTGGCAGAGAAAAATAACTGTTAAATCGTGGTCCAAAGAGAAGGATTTTTCTTTAACACTTGTGACTGCTCCGGCAAAGGAGAAAGGGCAGGCATTTCTTAAGCGATATAATGAATTATGGAGCTGGAATCCTACAATTTCCAGGATGATAAAATTACCACCTTCAATGATGTCACAGGGCTGGATGGGGTCGGATTATTCAAATGATGATATTTTGCGGGAAACATCTATTCTGGATGATTACTCTCAAAACTTGCTGGGAGAGGAAGATGCTCAGGGATATACATGCTATAAAATTGAGCTTATTCCTCATGAGGATGCAGCTGTTGTGTGGGGAAAAATTATTACATGGATATCAAAAGATGAGTATTTTCAAATGAAAGCTGAGTATTATGATGAAGATGATTATTTAATACGTACTATGCTTGCATCTGATGTGAAAACTTTTGATGACAGAAAGCTGCCTTCAATAATGGAAATAATACCGGAAGAGGAGGAAGGGCAAAAAACTGTAGTTATAATTGAGAGTTTAAGTTTTAACAAACCAATACCTGAAAGTTTCTTTTCACAACAGAATATGAAAAGGATTAGATAACAAAAAATAAATGTATTATTCTGATAATATTGATTTTAAATTTATTTTACTATGAAAGAATACTTAAAGCTTGCCTGGAGAAATATCTGGAGAAATAAACGAAGGACTATCATAACAACTGCTTCGGTGTTTTTTGCCCTGTTTTTTGCATTGCTCATGAGATCAATGCAGGTTGGAGTTTATAGTCACTGGACTAATAGTATAGTCGAATCATTTTCAGGAGCAATTCAAATTCACAGGAATGGTTACTGGCGTGATCAAAGTATAGATAATACTTTTACTTACTCCCGGGAAATTGTAGATTCTGTTTCAAAAGTGAATAATATCAAGGTTGTAATACCGCGGTTAGAATCATTTGCACTTGCATCAGCAGGTGAGAATACGAAAGGTATTCTTGTTGTTGGAATTGATCCTGTGAAGGAAAAAAAGTTATCTAATCCTGAAAAAAATCTCGTTAAGGGAAATTACTTGTCGTTAAATGATGATGGAGTATTAATCTCCCAAAGACTGGCTGAATTTCTGAGAATTGAATTAAATGATACTGTTACATTACTTAGCCAGGGTTATCACGGGACTACTGCAGCCGGGATTTTCCCGGTAAGAGGAATAATTAAGCTGCCTAACCCGGAGCTGGACAAACGGATTATCTTCATGGCTTTACCAGCCTGCCAGTATTTTTATGATTCACCGGAAATGCTGACTTCTCTGGTAATTAATATTAAAGATTCTGAGCTGTTAAATGAAACGGTAAGTGAGATAAGTTCCAGGCTGGATAATGGCAAATACGAAATAATGCACTGGAAGGAATTAAATAAAGAACTGGTTCAGCAAATAGAATCAGATCAGTCTTCAGGATTCATAATGCTGGGATTGTTATATCTGATCGTAGGTTTTGGTGTCCTTGGAACATTATTAATGATGATTTCTGAAAGAAGAAAGGAATTTGGAGTTATGGTATCAATTGGCTTGAAAAAAATAAAGCTGGGATTCATACTTCTGCTGGAAATTATAATGCTGGGTATAATAGGAATATTCAGCGCCGTTATTGTCAGCTTACCTGTTATTTATTATTTAAAGCAAAATCCAATAAGGTTTACAGGTGAATTCGGAGAGATTTATGAATCATACGGGATTGATCCGGTTTTATCATTCTCAATGGATGAAGGATTTTTTATCGGACAATCTGTTGTTGTTCTCGTGATATTTATAGTAGCATTAATATATCCGGTTTATTCAACATTAAGAATAAAGGAAGTACAAGCTCTGAGAGCATAAATGAAACACTTAAAATAAAATAAAATGATCTGGTCAATATCCTGGAAAAACATATGGCGAAACAAAGTGAGAAGCGGAGTGGTGATCGCTGCAGTTACATTAGGTATTTTTGGTGGCGTTTTTTCTACTGCCATAATGATTGGCATGCTTGATCACAGGATTAAAGAGGCAATTGGAAATGAAGTTTCGCATATACAGGTACATAATGAGAAGTACCTTGAAAACAATGAAACAAAGTATGTAATCGAAAACATTGACTTACTGAATGACAGCATAAAAAAGATAAAAGAAGTAAAAGCTGTTTCATCCAGGATAAAAGTGTTTGCCATGGCAAGTACATCCGGGAGTGCTTCAGGGGTAATAATTAAAGGCGTTGATCCTGAAGCTGAAAAGCTTGTATCAGGAATTCCGGAAATGATAGTGTCTGAAGGAAGTAAATACCTGGCTCCTGATGCAAAAAAGCCTATATTCATAGGTGATAAGCTTGCCCGGGAATTAAAACTTATACGTTTTGAAATTGATGACAATACCCTGGAAATATTAGAAAGTAAAAAAAGCCTGAAAAAACTGATTCCGGAATTGAAGACGCTTTCAGGAAGCAAATTCAGGAAAGAAGAAGAATTTGCTAAGGCAGTTATTTCTGTTCTCGGGAAGGTAAGTTATGATAAGCATGAATATTTATTTAAAAACAGTGCTATCAGGTATAAAATAAGAAATAAAATTGTCCTGAGTTACCAGTCTGTTGACGGTAATATTGTCTATGATGCATACAGGGTTGCAGGTGTTTACAGAACAAATAATACAACGTTTGACGCTTTAAATGTATATGTGAAAAAGAGTGATATCTGCCCTAATCTCGGACTGGAAGAAAACCAGGCTAATGAACTGGCAGTTCTGTTAAAGGCCAATGAAGGTGAGGATAAAATAGCAGCATACATTAAATCTCTCGAAATCAATAATTTAAGCGTACAAACCTGGATGGATTTACTGCCTGATATTAGTATGTATAACGAGTATATGGATTTTTTCCTGGTGTATATTGTTGGCATATTATTGCTGGCAATGGGTTTCGGTATTGTAAATACAATGCTTATGGCAGTGCTTGAACGTGTGAAAGAACTGGGCATGTTAATGGCTGTTGGTATGAATAAGCTGAGGGTATTTTCTATGATTATGCTGGAGACAGTCTTATTATGTATGGTAGGGGCAGTATTTGGTATGATAATAAGCTATTTACTTATCTTATACACTGCGGAAAACGGAATTGACCTGTCAGCAATGTACCAGGAAGGAATGGAAGCATGGGGTTTTAGTGCGCATTTGTATCCTAAAATCGGCTGGGATTCATTAATTCAGGTTACAGGCCTGGTTGTAATCACCGGGATACTGGCATCTATTTATCCGGCACGTAAGGCACTTAAATTAAAACCTTCGGAAGCCTTAAGAATTGATATGTAAAACAAAGCAAAAAATTAAATATTATAGTCATGAAAGTAATTAATGTAAAAAATGTAACAAAGATTTATAATGATTCGGAAGTTAAAGTTCATGCGGTGAATGGAATCAGTTTGTCATTTGAGGAAGGTGAATTTGCTGCTATTGTTGGTCCGTCAGGTTCAGGCAAGACCACATTGTTAAATATGCTGGGGGGATTGGATAAACCTACGAGCGGAGAAATAATAATTGACCATACAAATATCAGGGAACTGAAATCTTCTAAACTCATTGATTTCAGGTTACGTAATATTGGATTTGTATTTCAGGCATACAATTTAATCCCGGTACTAACTGCCAGGGAGAATGTTGAGTTTATCATGCATCTGCAGGGGAAATCAAAAACTGAGCGTGATAAAAGAGTAAGGGAATTACTGGAAGCTGTTGGGCTGGGTGACAGACTGGACAGCAGGCCGGCAAAAATGTCCGGAGGACAGCAACAAAGAGTCGCTGTTGCACGCGCCCTTGCATCAAAGCCAAAGTTTATTCTTGCTGACGAACCTACAGCAAACCTGGATTCCAAATCGACTGAGAACCTTCTGGATATTATGGAGAAACTTAATGCTGAGGAAAATATCACTTTTATATTTTCAACTCATGATGCCAGGGTAGTAAAAAAGGCCAGAAGAGTAATTACAATCGAGGATGGAAAGGTAGTTAGTGATGAAACAAGGAAATCTAAATAGTTTATAAAAGCATTAAAATCTGAATTATGAAATGTTTATTTAGTAAAATCCTGATGATTTCTTTATTATCCATCAATCTGGCGTTTAGCCAGGATGAGGACAAACAACAAAACCTGACCTTAAATGGCTATATTTCAAATATGCAATCTGTTATGTATGAGAACCTGAATGATTTATGGATAAATGAAAATCTGTTACATAACCGATCAAATTTTAACTGGTATATAAGTGATAAGTTAACCTTTTCAATGCAATTCAGGAACAGGTTTATATATGGTGATATGATCAGGTTGGATCAGTTACTTAAGGAAATTGATGATCAATCAAATGGCGATTCTCTTTCAGGATTTCCTTCATTTTTTGGAATTGACAGTGATAATTTAAGTTCCGGGATGTCAGGCTATGGCAATTATGTGGATAATATTAACAGTGATAACGGAGTTGTTGACTTATCGTTTAATTTAGCAGAAGGGAAAACATACCTTATAAATTTTTTTCTTGATAGAATATGGCTGCAGTATACATCAGGTAATCTGGAAATAAAAGCAGGACGGCAACGTATAAACTGGGGTCAGACATTTGCCTGGAATCCAAATGATATATTCAATACATATAATTTCTATGATTTCGATTACCCTGAGAGACCCGGAAGTGACGCACTGAGGATACAATATTACCCTAACTCAGTATCCACAGCAGAAGCAGCAGTTAAACTTGATAGTGCTAATAATATTACGGCTGCCGGATTATACCGGTTTAATAAGTGGAGTTATGATATCCAGTTTCTGGGAGGGATATTAAATAGTGAAGATTTTGTTATAGGCTCTGGCTGGTCTGGTGATATAAAAGGAGTAAGTTTTAGGGGCGAAATAAGTTATTTTTATCCGATGAAAAATTTTAGAGATACAACGGGCCTGTTTTTTGCATCAGTATCTTCGGAATATATTTTCAGTAATTCATTTACATTACAATTTGAAGCATTATACAGACAATTACCAAAGACAAATAATATATCAAGCTTTACTGAGTTTTACTCAGGCCCACTGTCAGTAAAAAAATTGGCATTTACCGAATATAATATATTCGCTCAGGCATCATACCCTGTTACGCCATTATTAAATGCAACAATCGGAAGCATGGTTTTTATGGGGGAAATATACGGATATTATATCGGGCCGTCTATTAGCTATTCTTTAACGGATAATTTTGATTTTTCAATATATATGCAGATTTTTAACGGGAAATTCCCTGATAACGAAGGAATAAAACGTAAACAAAGTTTTAATCTCGGATTTTTAAGATTCAAGATGAGTTTTTAATATTTGGATTTCTGTATAACCTTACATAAACATTTAAGCACCTGAATTCCTTCTCGACTAACCATTTATTTTTTAGAATATCTATTTCCTCATCAGTAAACATGTTATAAATGTTTGAATAAAAAATATACTTATGGGCTGTAAAATCTTTTAATAGGAAAATCCTGTCATCATTATTTAAATCAATGAATTTAAATTCTGTAGTATTTGGAACTTCAGAGCCAATTTCACTGAATGGAATACCCTCAGTATCAATATAATTAATCATTTTCTTACGAAGATTGTAATAAGGCATATGAGCTATGGTTGAATCCCAGCCCTTAGCTATTTTATCGGGGTAAATCCAGAAGTATCCCGACAACAGTCCTATAATTAATGCCAAATAAATAAAACGGCTTAATTTCTTATTTGAAATTTTTTCAAATAAGATATAAGTAATTAATATAGTAAGTAAAATAAAAATTATCATAAGATATCTGTGACCGGCTAATACTTTATATAGTAACATCGAGGGGAGATTAATCATGAGAGCAAGCAACATTAAAATAATTAGTATTTTAATTTTTTCATCAAATCGAATTTTCTTTTTTAGAAAAAGTGTAAGAAAATATATTCCGCAAATCCAGAAGAACAATCTGCCAAAATCAACTAATCTCCAAATAACAATCAAAATATTCCTGAGGAAACCTGTAAAATTTACAGTTTCGAAACACCCTACCCAGGGCAATGCTTCATGTTTTAAATTCCAGCCGGTTGTTATATAATGATAAATAAGATAACATAAATATATGGCAACAGCCGGAAGATATTGTGGGATTATACTAAAGAAACTGCTGAAATAATTCTTTTTACTGTTTGTTTTATAGAAATAATAATCAAAAATAAATACTATGAAACATGACATAACTCCCCGAAAATGAGAAAGAGATAATCCTATCAGAGCTATGATTAGAATATTTCTTTTTTCCCCTAGTATTGAGTTAAGAGATAGAAAAAAGAAAAAGATAAGTACCAAATCGCTTGATACAACAACTGCTTGTGACAGTAAAGTTGTATCAATAACAATCAATATTAGTGAAAGAAGTATATATTTTTCATTTGTAAAAAAATATTTCATAAAAGTGTAAAGCTGGTAAATCAATCCTATAATTATTGGCAGCATTAAATAATGGCCAACTCTAAGGCTAATTCCAAATATTTTCCATAACAATGCCAGCATCATACCTAGCACAGGCGCATAGCCTCCATCCAGGGTGTTTGGTAATATCAATGAAAAGTTATTTTCGTAAAACCAGAAAGCTCTTTTTGAAATAATTATATCCTTATCCCAGAAAAAGGAGTTATTGGATATTGCTATTATCAGGATTGTAAAAAACACATAAAACGGGACTAGCTTTACAGATCCTTTTGATAGAAATGTAATTTTTTTCATTATTTTAAAGCTTCGGCCCCTGCGACAATTTCAAGAATTTCCTTAGTAATTGAAGCTTGACGTGCCTTATTGAATTGCATCTGTAGTTCTCTGATAAGGTCACTTGCATTATCTGTCGCTTTATGCATCGCAGTCATTCGTGCCCCATGTTCTGAAGCTATTGAATCTAAAAGGCTTTCATAAAATTCTATTTTCAGGGATCTGGGGATAAGTTCTTTAATAATATAGTCTTTTGTAGGTTCAAGAATATAATCCACAGTATCCTCAAACCTATCTTCAATTTTTTCTTCATGCAATATCGGCAGATATTGTTTTTCTACTAAAATTTGAAGTCCGGCATTCTTAAACTGGTTATAAATAAGTTCAATTCTATTATAATGACCAACAGCATAATCATTAATTATTTCTTTAATAATAGGAGAAACATGCTCAAAACTAAGTTTATCAAAAATATCAACATATGATTTTACGACATTATACTTTCTATATGCCAGATAATCACTACCTTTTTTGCCAATAGATATAATATCAAGATTTCCATTATCATTTTGAGATTTATATTTTTCATTTACTACCTGTAAAGTTTTTTTAATAACATTTGCATTAAATGCGCCGCATAATCCTCTATTTGAAGTAATTACAACAATCAATACCTTTTCTATTTTTTTTTATTTAAAGTAAATGTTTTAGTTATATGAAACGGACCCCCCCTGAAGTTTTTACCGAAAATAGCGTAACTTATGGGGATAAGGACGAATTTGCAAAATAGCATCCTGGGATTTTCGAAGCCTGGCAGCAGATACCATTTTCATGGCACTGGTTATTTGCCGGGTGGACTTGACAGATATTACTCTTGTTCTTATTTCTTTGAGACTTGCCATTTATTTGTATTTTTCCGCAATTTCCAGAGCTATAGCTTCAAATGTTTTTTCCATTTGATCTGTTAGCTTTCCGGATTGCAAATCAATCAGCAAATTTTTATGCCTTAGCTCTATAAAGTCAAGATATTCCTTTTCAAAATCCCGGACCCTTTCAACAGGGATATCATGCAGCAACCCTTTTGTTCCACAAAATATTATTGCAATTTGTTTTTCAACTGCCAAAGGAGAATATTGATTTTGTTTAAGAATTTCGACATTCTTTGCACCCTTATCAAGAATTGCAAGAGTTGCAGCGTCAAGATCAGATCCAAACTTGGCAAATGCTTCCAGTTCTCTATATTGGGCCTGGTCCAGTTTAAGTGTTCCTGCCACCTTTTTCATAGATTTTATTTGGGCGGCAGCTCCAACACGAGACACTGATATGCCAACATTTATTGCAGGCCTGATACCGGCGTTAAAAAGATCTGATTCTAAAAAAATCTGTCCGTCAGTGATTGATATTACATTTGTTGGTATATAGGCTGATACATCACCAGCCTGTGTTTCAATAATAGGCAAAGCTGTTAATGATCCTCCTCCTTTTACTAATGATCTTAGTTGGTCAGGCAGGTCGTTCATTTGTGCAGCGACTTCATCATTCTCGATAATTTTTGCGGCTCGCTCCAGAAGTCTGGAATGAAGATAAAAAACATCACCGGGATAAGCTTCACGCCCGGGAGGTCTTCTTAGCAATAGTGAAACTTCCCTGTAAGCAACTGCCTGTTTTGATAAATCGTCAAATACAATCAGTGCTGATCGTCCGGTATCCCGAAAAAATTCACCTATTGCAACCCCGGCAAAAGGGGCATAGAATTGCTGAGCAGCAGGATCGGATGCTGTAGCTGATAATATAATTGTATATGCCAGAGCTCCTTTTTCTTCAAGAATTTTTGAAATATTTGCTATAGTTGATCCTTTCTGGCCTATTGCGACATAAATACAGTAAACAGGTTCGCCCTTAATGTAAAATTCTTTTTGATTTATTATAGTATCAATTGCTATAGCGGTTTTTCCGGTTTGCCTGTCACCAATAATTAGCTCCCGTTGTCCTTTTCCAATTGGTATCATGGCGTCTATAGGCTTGATCCCTGTTTGCAGTGGTTCATTTACAGGTTGACGAAATATTACTCCGGGGGCTTTTCTTTCAAAGGGCAGCTCATAAACCTTTCCGTGGATAGGTCCTTTCCCGTCAAGCGGTTCCCCAAGTGAGTTAATTATTCTGCCTAATAATCCTTCTCCAACCTTTATGGAGGCTATTCTGTTTGTTCTTTTTACCGAGTCTCCTTCCGCTACTTCTTCGGAAGAACCCAGCAATACTGCACCAACATTATCTTCTTCCAAATTGAGAATAATTCCCTTTATACCACTTTCAAATTCAATAAGTTCATTTGATTGTACCTGTGATAATCCATGTATCCTGGCTATACCGTCTCCTACCTGAAGAACGGTGCCGACTTCATCCATTTCTACCCTGGTATCTATACCTTTTAGCTCTTGTTTTAATATTTTTGATATCTCTGAAGGTTTTATGACTGACATTTTATATTATATTATATTTTATGCTGTTAACAAACTTTTCCTGATTTTATTGAGATGGCCTAATACACTTGCATCTATTTGCTGATCTTCAATTCTAAGAATAAATCCCCCTATTAATTTTTCATTAACTTTTTCGTCAAGTTCAATGTTAATATCCAGCTTTTTTGCAATATAGGTTTTTACAGTATTTCTTAAATTCACATTAATAGCCTTTGATGTTGTTAATGTGGCCGACTTAATGTTACTGTCTTTTTTGTATAAGTCAATAAATACTCGGGCTATGGATGATAAATATGCTTCACGCCTGTTTTTTATAATTAATGATAAAAATGAACTCATAACAGGATGAAATATATCTTTAAATGTGTTATTTAATACTGATAACTTCTGTGACGATTTAATAATTGGATTTTCAAGTAAATGCTTTAATTCAGGAATTGAAATAATTGAATTATTTAATTTTTCAAGATTTTCTCTTAATATAGGTAATATATTTTCCTCCTTTCCTAACGATAATAAGGCTTTTGCATATCTGACCGATATTTTGCTTTCGTTCATTGTAAGTTAACCTGATTAATATAGCTATTCAAATTTTATATCTCTTAAAGACTTTTCAATCAGTTCTTCCTGCTCTTCATTGGTGCGTAATTTCTGATGAAGTATTTTGCCGGCAATTTCAATTGAGAGATTGGTAACCTGATTTTTTATTTCATTTCTGGCGGTAACCTTCTCATTTTTTACAACTATTCTGGCATCATTCAATATCTTTTTTGATTCGCTGATTGCTTTTTCTTGTGCCTCGTTCATAATAGATTCTTTTAGCTCTCGTGCTTCTTTTAAGATTTTATCACGTTCACCTTTTGCCTTAGCAATAATTTTTTCATTATTAGCATGTAATAATGACATTTCTTCTCTGGCCTGATCAGCAGCTTTTAGTGCATTTTCTATTGAATTTTCCCTTTCCCGCAAGAAATTTAAGATAGGCTTCCATGCAAATTTCTTTAAAATAAGCAGAACAATTAAAAAAGCTATTGTAGACCAGAAAATTGTTCCTAAATCAGGACTAATTAATTCCATAATAATAATGTATTAAATTCTGAAAAGTTTTAAAAGATCTCAATTAGTTGCCAAACGCAACTAATTGAGATCTAAATAATTTTCAGCCTATTGTCATTAAGCAGACAACAACTGCAAACAATGACACGCCTTCAATAAGAGCTGCAGAAATAATCATATTCGTTCGAATATCACCTGCAGCTTCAGGCTGACGACCAATAGCCTCTACTGAAGCAGCGCCAATACGGCTGATGCCAAACGCTGCAGCCAGTGCAGTAAAAGCCGCTCCAAATGCCGGAGCAAATGCTCCTAAACCTTCTGCTAAAAAAATAAATTGTGTTAACATCATATATATATTTAAAATTAGTGGTGTTCTTCTACTGCCATACCAATATACAAAGCCGATAAAAATGTAAAGACGAAAGCCTGAATAAATGCAACAAGAAGTTCCAGAAACATCATAAATAAAAGAAAAATAATTGATAAAGGGGAAAACGCTAATCCGACCATTGGATTTTTTTCACCAAAAACAAAAATAAGACTAAGGAATCCCAGTGTTATTAAATGCCCGGCAGTAATATTAGCAAAAAGACGTATCATTAGCACAATTGGCTTGGTAAATATGCCAAATAGTTCAATTAATGGCATTAAAGGGGGGATTTTTAGCCAAATAGGTACCCCGGGGGTATTAAAAATATGCTTCCAGTAATTCTTATTGCCACTTATGTTTGTAGTTATTAACGTAAAAAGTGCTAATACTCCGGTAACAGCAATATTTCCGCTGAGATTTGCTCCGCCTGGTGGTATTGGAATTATACCCAGAATATTATTGATCCAGATAAAAAAGAATACAGATAATAAAAATGGAGTAAATCTTTCAAAATTCTTTTCTCCAATAGACTGCCTGGCAATATCATCTCTTACAAATATAATAATAGGTTCAATAAATGATTGAAGACCTCTGGGAGGAGCACCCTTATTTTTTTTATAGAGCCTGGCTACAGAAACAAAAATCCAGATAATTAATAAGATACTAAAAAATAATGCCGCAATATTTTTAGTAATTGAAAGATCCAATGGAATGACAGATATTTTGTCTTTACTATATTCAACTATTTTTCCTTTATGTTCACCCTCAAGTTCTAATTTATAATTAAAGCCTTTGCAGTTATAAGCTGAGTGGCCGTGATGAAATTGTTTTGAAGAGAATACTACCAGTCCATTATTCTTACTAACTAAAATTACCGGTAGATATACAGAAACATGATGATCTTTAAATGTTAGAATATGCCATTCATGCGCATCCCTTATATGGTCAAACAGAAACTCTTTAGCGTTAAATTTTTTTTCAGCTTTAGATGGATGGGAATCTTCCTGATTTAGGAGCTTATCATTACATACTGATAGTGAAGGTTTCAGGAAAATTATTACCAAAATAATAAAAATGAGCCAATATCTATTACCAACCACGCCTTTTAAAAATTATTATGTCTGCACTAACTACTAAAGTAATATAAAATTAATAAAAACTATTTTGATTTTTTATATAAGTTTGATGTTCTTTTTAAATATGAAATTATTGATTTTAATTCAAATAAAGTGTAAATAATATATAAAATAAATATGGCAAGTATAAATGGGATAGAATTATTTTTGTGGTTATTTAAAAAAACTATTACAAATATTAATATTCCGAAGAATTTTATAAAAAAAGATACCATATAAGCAGTTTCAAATTTTAGCTTTTTCCATTTTGAAGTATATACAAGTAATAAGTGAACAATAATATAAATTATAAAGAAAAATGCTAAAAGGTAAGGGAATATTGAAAGATAATATTCTTTTAAAAAGGTACTAAATGTAATTATTCCGGCAAGAGCAATTATTCCGGTTAAAATTATAGCTTTGACAATAAAATTTTTAAGTTCATGATACATAAATAGTTATTTAATTTTGATTAAATCTTTTATTGAATAATATATGGCTAATATTACAGCAAGTACGGAAAGTATAGCTGTACAAATAGGTTTCTTAAATTCAAGCCATGCGTCCAACTTTTTTCCACCAAAAACTCCTAAAAGAATTATTGCGATCATTTGAAAGGCAATTCCTGAGTGTTTCGCGTAACTACTTAGCCTTTCCTTGTTCTTCTGAGGTTTTTTCCTGTTCTTTTGGGGCATTTTGAATTCCATTATCGCTGCTCATATTGCAATTACCTGTAAATTTAGCTCCAGGTTCAATTGCTAATTTACGAGCTATAATATCTCCGTTTATATTTGAAGTAGCTTTAAGTGATAACAATTCAGTTGCATGAATTTTACCTTCAATATTTCCTTCGACATCTGAGTTCTTACATTTAATCTCACCCTTAACTGACCCGGTTTCACCTATAACAACTTTTCCTTTGGTTTTCAGGTTACCTTGAAGTCTGCCATCAACACGAATATCGCCATTTGAGGAAATGTCCCCTTTTATTTCTGTGCCAACTCCAATTAGGTTAATAGCATTGTTTTCTATTTCAGTATATTTCGCCATTTGTTCAGAAATTAAACATAATTAATATTAATTTGTCTTTAACAAAGATATAAATTAGATTTTAAAACATTGTAAGTGCCATTAATAAAATAAAAAAGTCCGGTATATACCCGGACTTTAAACGAAATTAAATGTAATTTATTTTCCATTATAAGCCCATTTTAAAAATATTGAGCCCCATGAATAGCCGGCACCAAAAGAAGTAATAATAATTTTATCTCCTTTTCTTAATTTATTTTCATAATCCCATAAACAAAGTGGTATTGTCGCAGCAGTTGTATTGCCATACCTGTCAATATTAATCATTACCTTATCTTTACTTATTCCAATCCTGTTAGATACTGCCTCAATAATTCTCATATTAGCCTGATGCGGAACCAGCCATGTGATATCGTCAGAAGTAATATTATTTTGTTTCATAATTTTTATAGATGTATCTGACATTTGTGAAACAGCAACTTTAAACACGGCCTGACCTTCCTGGTAAACGAAATGTTGATGTGCATCGACTGTTTCATGTGAAGCAGGATTAAGCGATCCTCCGGCTTTCATATGCAAATGCTTATATCCTGAACCGTCAACAAACAGTATGGAATCAATAATCCCAAGATTATCTTCGGCAGGTTCAACAATTACTGCTCCTGCCCCGTCTCCAAACAAAGGACATGTAGTTCTGTCAGTATAATCAGCTATGGTAGACATCATGTCCACACCTACAATAATAATTTTTTTATAACCTCCTGATTCAATAAACCTTCTTGCAGTTTCTAATGCATAAACAAATCCTGAACAGGCAGCGTTAAGATCATAGCTGAAAGCATTTTTAAGGCCGATATTATCACAAATTAGATTTGACATACCAGGAATTGGCATATCCGGAGTAATAGTACTACAAATAAGAAATTCAATTTCATCCGGGGAAGTATTCGTCTTTTCAAGGACTTCATTAACTGCTTTAGTAGCCATATATGAAGATCCCTTGCCATTTTCTTTTAGAATTCTTCTTTCTTTAATACCTATTCGTTGTATGATCCATTCATCACTGGTGTCAACCATTTCACTTAATTCTTTGTTGTTTAGAATATAGTCCGGAATATATCCTCCAACTCCTGTAATTGCTGCTCTTATATTTCCCATTATTTAAATGCTTCTTTATATTTATCTATAAGTCCTGCTCTGATAACTTCAATAGTATTCAATATTATATTTTTGATCGCTTTTGCATTTGAAATGCCATGCCCGATAACCACCGGTGCATTAATACCAAGTATAGGTGTTCCTCCATAATTTATAAAATTGAAATTTTCAAAAAAAGTATTTTCTATTTTCAATTTCTTAAAAAGGTAATAAAACGCTTCAATTTCTTTTAGTATTACATTTCCAACAAATCCATCGCATACAATAATATCAACTTTCTCATCAAACAAATCACTGCTTTCAACATTCCCGATAAAATTAAAGTCATTAGTGTCTTTCATTGCCTGGTATGTTGTTTTTGTAAGCAGATTGCCTTTTTCCTCTTCAGTCCCTATATTTAATAAGCCTACTTTGGGAGATTTAACATTATACATATATTCAGCATACAGGGAACCTAAAATAGCATATTGATATAATACATCGGGTTTAGAATCAGGATTTATTCCAACATCAAGTATTATTGTTCTTTTATTAGCATGTTTTGGGACTGCAATTGTAATACATGGCCTTATTACCCCGGGAATAGATTTTACTACGTGCATAGCTCCTACAAGCATTGCACCCGTATTACCTGCACTTGCAAATCCATCAATGTCACCCTTTTGTAATAATTTAAATCCTAAAACAATACTGGCATTGGTTTTGCTTGAAAAAGCTTTTGCAGGATGATCTCCCATGCTTATAAATTCCGTAGTATGTATAATCTCTACATTTGAGAATTTTTTAAGTTCAGATTTACTGATATTTTCAATTTCTTCTTTATTTCCAATTAGCACTAATTTTACATCTTCAGGAATACATTTAAGAGCTAATAACGTTCCCTGAACTGTGGCTTCCGGAGCAAAGTCCCCTCCCATAATGTCTATTCCAATCTTCATAACTATTAAAAAATGTTTAGGGATTAAAGAATATCTTGACGACTATGCAGCAACTTCTTTTTCAATTGCTAATTTTCCTTTGTAATGTCCACACTCAGGACAAACTCTGTGATACTGAACAGTTGCGTTACAGTTTTGACAAGTACTAGTTGTAGGTCTAGCAGCTTTATAATGAGTTCTTCTTTTATTCTTTCTTTGTTTTGATGTTTTTCGTTTTGGATGTGCCATTTTATATGCAATTAATTATTGTTAGCAAAATAATACTTTAATTTTTCCCAATTTGTTTTTATTGCTTCTTCATCCTGTTTTACTTCAAATTCGCGGATTCTTTGAAGCATATCTGATTTACATAAAGACTTCCCATCAGCAGATTCAGGATGAATCTTCCTGTATGGGATAGCTAAACTAATAAATTCATATATATGGTGGGTCAAATTCAATTCATTATCATTCGGATTCAATATGATCATATCATCAGATTGCTCACTGCTGTTCTCGCTGAACTTAACAACCAGAATGGAGCTATATTCTATTGGATAATTAAAATATTCCAGACATCTGTCACATTGAACTTCAACCGTTCCTTTAATCAGTATATCAAGGGTTAAAAATTCAGACCTCTTAATTAAATTGGCAATTACTTCAACTGTACCGTCTCTTGCTTCCAGGGCATCAAATTTCATAAAGAATTCTTTATTAATTGCAAATTTAAAGTTATGGATTCCTTCCTTAAGGCCTTTAAAACGGATAATATATTGATTATCAAATTTCAATTTGTCTATTTTAAAGTGGTGCAAAAGTATTAATATTATTTAGAATAAAAAAGTAAAAATTGATACTTAAATTTAACTGGTTGTTAAGAATAAAATAAAATGATAGAGTTGTTAAAAGTATTGTCTTTTGGACTTATGGCAGGCAGAAAAATCTAAAATGCAGCGATTCTTAAAAAGAAATGCATAATTGGGGGGATTAATTAATTGTAAAGTGTTCATCGATTGTTTCAATTAAAGTATCTATGAAGAAGTCGTCTTTAATTATATATCTTTTTGCCCCGCTTTTGATGAATTTATCAATCAACCTGTTACTTTTTTCCCGGCTTAAGATAATAACAGGTATATTATTATTTAGCTTAGTTATTCTTTTTAAGGTATCCAGACCTGACATTGCTCTTGATTCATCATCTCCAAGTATGTGATCGAGAACAATTAATTGCGGTTTTAGAAATAAATTTTTAACACATTCTTCCCCGGATAAGTATGACTTCACCTCAAATCCATCCTTACATTTGAATGTGTATTCCATCAAATTAAGCATCATTTTGTCGTCATCAACAAAAAAAATAAGCTTATTTGTCATCTACAGTGTTGTTATTTCTTAATAAATATAAATATTGTTATAAGCTATATTACGAACAATTGAAAAATTTAAGTAATTATCTTGATATATATATTGATTTATTAAATAAACAACATTCATCCATTGATTAACTTATCATAAACACCTGATTTTTCACAATTTTAAAGATAAGCCAACGGAGAACCATACTATTCCATATCCCAGCTCACCAAGGATAGCAATATTATCCGTTAAAAAATATCTTTCTCCCACAAATATAGAAAATACCGGGAAAATTCCGGAATCAGGGGCATCATTATAATCAGGATTTCCGAAAAAAGAATCAATGTTATACCTTAATCCGGCTCCTATGCCGGCATATATATCAAAATTTTCTACAAATTCATAATGATAAGATCCTTTAATGGTACAAATAATTGCAGAATATTTCCAGCCATAAGTTTCATTAAGGGGAGTCAATGTTAATGTCTCTTTGTAACTCGAATATCCTAATAATGCCCCGATTCCTATGGTCCCAGGGCCAATATCTTCTTTTAAACCATAATCTGCAGAAACAAATATTAGAGGCAGGGCAGCACTATATTCATACCCAAAATACCAGGTTGGTATTAATCCTATACCTGCATTGACCAATATATCTTCGACTTCAAATATTTTATTAGTGGCTTTTGCTGATAGAGAGAATAACAATATCGAGAAAAAGAACACATAGGAACTGTATTTACTATTCTTTTCTTTCATCAGGCATATTTTGAATTCAGGTTTTTAAGTTACTGTAAAAATAAAAAATGAAGAACAAATCAATAAATAAATTAAGGATATTTTATTAACCATAAATTAAAAGATATACATTGCATTATTATTACTAAAACTAATTTTATTGTAGCTTTGCTATTATTCGAAATTAGGCTAAATTTATAATTGAATTTGTATTAATTGGGAATAGCAGATGTAAAATATTTATAATTAAATTCTTTAGAATGCAAAAAATTGTTGGTGAAATAATTCAGATTATTGGGCCTGTGATGGATATCAGTTTTGAAAATTCAGGTGAAGAAATGCCTAAAATTCATGAAGCGTTAGAGATTGTAAAAGAAGACGGGGATGTGCTTATTGTTGAATGTCAGCAGCATATAGGGGAGAACACAATCAGGGCAATTGCAATGGATTCCACTGATGGCCTCAGGAGGGGGATGAAGGCAGTTGCTGCCGGGAGTTCTATTCGAATGCCTATTGGCGATCAAATCAGGGGTAGATTATTAAATGTAATCGGAGAGCCAATTGACGGGCTGGGTGAATTAGACAAATCCGAGGGTTATGAAATTCATAATAAACCTCCAAAATTTGAAAGTTTAACAACTGAAGCAGAAGTATTATATACCGGAATTAAGGTTATTGATTTATTGGAACCTTACTCAAAGGGGGGCAAAATTGGTTTGTTTGGTGGTGCCGGAGTAGGCAAGACGGTTATTATTATGGAACTTATAAATAATATAGCAAAAAAATATTCCGGACTTTCCGTATTTGCAGGGGTAGGAGAACGTACCAGAGAGGGCAATGATCTATTGCGTGAAATGATAGAGTCAGGTGTCATTAAATACGGTAAGGAGTTTAATGAAAGTCTGGAACATGGCCATTGGGATTTATCAAAAGTTGATAAGGATGAACTTGAAAAATCTCAGGCGACATTAGTTTTTGGACAGATGAACGAGCCGCCGGGGGCACGCGCGACTGTTGCACTTTCAGGTCTGACTGTGGCTGAATATTTCAGAGACGGAGATGAAGAAAGCGGAGGAAGCGATATACTTTTTTTTGTTGATAATATTTTTAGATTTACACAAGCTGGCTCAGAGGTTTCTGCATTGCTGGGACGCATGCCTTCTGCAGTTGGTTACCAACCCACACTAGCAACTGAAATGGGACTTTTGCAGGAGAGAATAACCTCAACAAAAAGAGGTTCGATTACTTCAGTGCAAGCTATTTACGTTCCTGCTGATGACCTTACTGATCCGGCTCCTGCTACTACATTTTCCCATCTTGATGCAACTACCGTTCTTAGCCGCAAAATCTCCGAATTAGGAATATATCCTGCCGTTGATCCACTTGATTCTACTTCAAGAATTTCAAGTCCTGACATTCTTGGAGCTGAACATTATGACACTGCCCAGAAAGTTAAAGAAATGCTTCAGCGTTATAATGAGTTACTCGATATTATTGCAATACTTGGGATGGATGAGTTATCTGAACAGGATAAAATTGTTGTTCACCGTGCAAGAAGAATACAAAGATTTTTGTCTCAACCTTTTCATGTAGCTGAAGCATTTACCGGAACACCCGGTGTATTGGTGTCAATTGAAGATTGTATTAAAGGATTTAAAATGATTCTTAACGGTGAAGTTGATCAATATCCGGAAGCAGCATTCCACATGGTTGGAACAATTGAAGAAGCAATTTCAAAAGGTGAGAAATTAATTGCCCAGGCAAAGGAACAGTAAATATAAATTAAAACCTGATTATTGTGAATCTTGAAATTATATCCCCGGGTGAAAAATTATATGATGGGAAAGTGAAATTTGTTAAAGTGCCGGGCACAATGGGTTCTTTTGCTATACTCAGAAATCATGCACCAATAATTTCAACTTTGGAGAAAGGCTCAATAAAAATTATTAGCCAGGATAATAAAACTTCTTATGTTGACATTGCTGGTGGAATAATAGAAGTAAACAGAAATAAAATAGTGGTTCTTGCAGATATTGTTTAATAAATTATATTCCGGAATATTTCTCAGGATGTCTTTAATGAAGGTTTGGATTATTTTCTTTCTTATTAATGTATTTGGGATTACTGGATTTTGTCAGCAAAGAGTATCTTTCTATGCATCAGACGGACTTAAGATAACTGCAGATCTTTATCTAAATAATTATAGCTCCCCTTTTATTTTGTTATTTCACCAGAACGGCTATAGCAGAGGTGAATATAAAGACATTGCCGAAAAATTGCTTAATCTTGATTATAATTGCCTGGCAGTTGATTTGCGCTCAGGCGGGAAAGTAAATTATGTAAAAAATGAAACTGCCCTGAGAGCAGAGAACAATGATTTTTCAAACAAACTATTGGCTGCAAGGAATGATATTCTTGCTGCAATTGAATATGCAGGTAAGTATAATAAAAAACCGGTTATACTTTTCGGAAGTTCTTACTCGGCATCCCTTTGTATGATCGTTGGTAATAACAATGAAAAAGTAAATGCTGTTGTTGCATTTAGTCCCGGAGAATATTTTGAACCTGAGATATCTGTGAAAAAAGAAATAAATAATTTTGATAAACCACTGTTTGTGTCTTCATCCCAAATAGAATATAACTATATTGTTGAAATGATAAATGAAATTCCTGCTGATATTAAAACATTATTTAAGCATAGTGAAGGGAATACTGCACATGGCGCCAAAGCATTGTGGGATTCAAATAAATCAAGCAAGGAATGCTGGTTAGAATTACTAATGTTTTTTCGAAAAATTAAAGAAAGATGACCTGCCTGTATAAGACATTAATTATCTTAGAATTTTAAAAAATTCTTAAAAGTGATAAAATTCCTTATTATCCGGTTCAGCTCAATTGGAGATATTGTCCTTACAACTCCTGTAATAAGGTGCTTAAAAACCCAGGTTGAGGGTGCGGAAATTCATTATTTAACTAAAACGAAATTTGAATCAATCATTGAAGACAATCCTTATATAGACAAAATATTTACCCTTGAAAGGGATTTTGTTAGCTTACAAAACAAACTGAAAAAGGAACATTATCACTATATTATTGATCTGCATAGAAATCTCAGGACCCTCAGGCTTAAAACCCGGCTAAAGGTTTTAAGCTTTAGCTTTAATAAGCTGAATTTTAAAAAATGGTTAATCGTAAACCTTAAGATTAACAAACTTCCTGATATACATATTGTTGACAGGTATCTTAAATCAGTTGCCATTTTTGATGTAAAGAATGATAATAATGGATTGGATTATTTTATCCCGGATAATGAGGTAGTAGATATATCAAAAATAAACAAAGAATTGCATGATGGGTATATAGTATTTGCAATTGGCGCCGGGCATAATACAAAGCAATTACCAACAGATAAGGCAATAGCATTAAGTTCTAAGATCAAATATCCTGTTGTATTACTGGGAGGTAAGGAAGATTATCAAAGAGGAGAGTTAATCGTAAATTCAGCAGCTAAGAAAATATTTAATTATTGTGGTAAATTTTCTATAAATCAATCTGCCTCGATAATAAAACAGTCCCGTTTGGTTATTTCCCATGATACTGGCTTAATGCATATTGCAGCTGCATTTAAGAAGAGAATACTTTCAATTTGGGGAAATACAATACCTGAATTCGGAATGTATCCGTATTTGCCGGCAAAGGATTCACACATAATTCAGGTTAACGGATTGTCCTGCAGGCCTTGCTCTAAAATCGGATTTAAAAAATGCCCCAAAGGGCACTTTAAATGTATGCAGGAGATAGATACAGATAAAGTGGCTGAAATTGCTAATAGTTCTGCTTAAATGGTTTAGTCAGAAATTTCGATATCAAATTCTTCTTTGAAATATTGATAATTTTTGGAATCTATTGTTTTAAGATCTGAAATTAACCAGCCTGAGTTTTCAGTATTCCTTATGAAATTATTTATAACTATACTCCAACCTGGAATATCCAGAATGTGATATGATATTTTATCTACATGATGAAATTTTATAATTCCTTGATTTATTAAATAATAGAATATATTATTTCTGTCTGAATTAAAATGACTTGAGTTCAGGGAAGATAGATTTTTATTCTTCTTATTCAGTAGTTTTTTAAGGACAATAAAATTTGTTTCATTGCTGTATGGCGGAATATAATTTGTACTATCGTATTTTACGAATGAAATTAAATTACTGTCAGTAAAATGACAGGTTTTGTGTAATTCATCGATAAATTCCTTGTTAATTGCACATATTGTCCATTTTAAACCCTTATTAATTTCCTGGTTAAGCAATAATTGAATATATGATGTTTTATCATTACAGGATATAACACAATTTAATTCAATAAATATTTTCTCTGAGTATTTGTTAATTCTGTAAGATGAATCTTCAACTTCCGATATAAATTCTTCAATTAGTTTCTTATATTGATTTGTGTTACTGGTATCCAGCCTTAAATCTTCTTCATTAAATAACAAACTGATATATTCTGATCTGGATATTTTTGATGCAAAATCCTCGTCGATCTTTTTATTTAAAAAATCTTTTTCATAATTAAATCTTTCAATAAATTCATTAAACTGCTTTATCCTTAATGTAAATATGGTTTCATTATACTTTTTATTACCGGATATAATTTCCTGGGCACTTATTCTGAATAAAGGTTGTGCAAACTGAAAAATAATCGGAATAAGAAAAATAATTAAATTTTTTATTTTTAGATATTGCGGATTCAATGTATTAAAAGTAAAATGATTAAGTACTTGCTTTTGTTTCTGTTGCTTTTATATTGCCAAGGAATATTTTCCATCGTTTTTCGTTGTAAAACTTATCTTCAACCTGTTCTACAATAATTTCAATTTCTTTCTGAGTGATATCGGCATATTTTATATTATCCCCGACAAAACCCGAAAATTCCTGAAATA
>CBFCXR010000021.1:0-24275 GCA_965602045.1 uncultured Bacteroidales bacterium
CTTTAATTCAGATAATAACTATTAAATATTTTCTATATTTTACAACCGTTAGTTATATGATAATGTTCGTTTTTTTTCATATTCTTCAATAATCCCTTTAATACTTAGCAGGTAATCTATGTCATCATAGCCATTCATAAGGCATTTCTTCTTATAGGGATTAATATCAAACTTTTCCATGTCTCCGGAAGCAAGAATTTTTATTTCCTGCTTCTCAAGATTGATCTCTACTTCTGTCTTCGTATAAGCTTTAATTAAGCTGAAAAGATTATCCAGGAATTCTTCAGATACCTTTACAGGGAGCAATCCGTTATTTAATGCATTATTTTTAAAAATATCAGCAAAGAAACTGGATACAACAACTTTGAATCCATAATCATAAATTGCCCAGGCAGCGTGTTCCCTGCTGGATCCACTTCCAAAGTTTCTGCCCGCCACAAGTACTTGTCCCGAATACTTCAGATTATTTAAAACAAAATCCTTTTTAATTACATTTTTTTTATCATATCTCCAGTCCCTGAAAAGATTATCACCAAAGCCTTCTCTTGTAGTCGCCTTAAGAAATCTGGCAGGGATAATCTGGTCAGTGTCAACATTCTCAATATTTAAGGGAACGCATGATGATCTTAATGTTTTGAATTTCTCTGTTAACATAGCTTTCAGATTTACGATTTTTGATTTACGATTTTTGATTTACGACTTACGATTATCAATCTGCGATTTTTGATTTAAATTATTACAGCATATCCCGTGGATCAGTAATTTTTCCGGTTATTGCAGCTGCTGCAGCAGTTAATGCACTAACAAGCATAGTTCTTGCACCGGGTCCCTGTCTTCCCTCAAAATTTCTGTTTGAAGTAGCAACAGCATATTTACCTTCAGGTACCTTATCATCATTCATAGCCAGACAAGCGGAACACCCAGGTTGCCTTAATTCAAATCCTGCATCCTTAAGAATCTTATCAATACCTTCTTCCCTTGCTTGTCTTTCAACTTGTTTTGATCCGGGAACAATCCATACGGTTAAGTTAGGTGCTTTCTTCTTTCCTCTGACAAAATTCGTAAAGACTCTCAGATCTTCAATCCGACCATTTGTACAACTACCCACAAATACAAAATCAACTGTTTTCCCCAAAACTGGTGAGCCCGGTTTAAAATTCATATAATCCAGTGCCTTATGAAAAGAGTTGATATTATTCTCAGGAATTTCATTGACATTTGGTATTTTCTTTGTAATTCCAATTCCCATACCGGGATTTGTTCCGTATGTAATCATTGGTTCTATTTCAGAAGCATCAAATTCCAAATCTTTATCAAACTCACAATTTTCATCAGAACATAGTGTTTTCCAGTATGCCAGCTTTTCATCCCATTCATTCCCTTCAGGTGCATACGGTCTGCCTTTAACATACTCAAAAGTAGTGTTATCGGGTGCTATTAATCCCCCTCTTGCTCCCATCTCAATACTCATGTTACAAATGGTCATACGTCCTTCCATACTCAGTTCCTTTACTGCTGATCCGGCATATTCCACAAAATAACCGGTAGCTCCGCTGGCTGATATTTTTGATATTATATAGAGAATAATATCTTTTGCAGCTACGCCCTTCCCCAGCTTGCCATTTACTTTAATTCTCATCCGTTTTGGTTTGGGCTGAAGTACACATTGAGTAGCCAGAACCATTTCAACTTCACTTGTTCCTATACCGAATGCCACACTACCAAAAGCCCCGTGAGTGGAAGTATGGCTATCGCCGCACACTATAGTCATTCCAGGTTGGGTAATACCTAACTCAGGACCAATAACATGAACAATACCCTGGTATGGATGATTTAATCCAAATAATTGTATCCCATGCTTCTTAGTATTTTCAGTAAGTTTATCTACCTGTGTTCTGGATAGCATATCCGTAATCGTCTGATGCTGGTTAATTGTTGGTATGTTATGATCTGCCGTAGCTATAGTATTACGGGGACGAAACACTTTTATACCCCTGTTTTCCAGGCCTGCGAATGCCTGCGGGCTTGTCACTTCATGTATCAAATGTTTATCAATATATAATACACTGGGGCCGCCTTCTATTTCATTAACAACATGAGCATCCCATATTTTATCAAATAATGTTTTGTTTTCCAATACTTTAAGTTTTAAAAGATTAAACAATTTTATTAACTGCATCCAGAAGTGCCTCAACAGAAGCCGTAATAATATCGGTATTACCTGAAAATCCGTAATAATAATTTCCTTTATTTTCAATCTGTATATGCACTTTTCCAAGATCATCACTCCCCTTTGTTATTGCCTGAACAAGAAATTCCTCGAGGCGGAACCTTTGATGGATCATTTTCTTCATTGCTGTAAATGCAGCATCTACAGGACCATTACCTGAAGCGGTCTCAGTAAATTCTTCACCATTAAAACTTAATGTTACAGTAGCAGTAGGTATAGCTGTCTTTCCGCATAATACCTGCAATCTTTGAAGTTTAATAGCCTGTCCCTGTTTATTATTGGATTTTCCTATCAACACTTCAAGATCATCCTCCTTTATGTCTTTTTTGCTATCAGCAAGTTTAAGGAATTTTTCATAAACCTTGTCCAGTTGACTCTTGCTAAGCTCGTGCCCTAATTTGGTAAGACGATAATTCAATGCTGCCCGACCACTTCTTGCCGTAAGATCAATAGAAGATTCATTTATGCCAACATCAACCGGATTGATTATTTCATAATTTTCTCTTTTCTTTAATACTCCATCCTGATGAATCCCGGAAGAATGAGCAAATGCATTTCTGCCAACTATTGCTTTGTTTGGCTGAACAGGCATACTCATCAAACTCGATACTAAACGGCTTGTTTTACAAATATTTCTGGAATCAATACCGGTTTCAATTCCAAGATGTTTTCTGCTTTTAAATATCATAACAACTTCTTCAAGAGACGTATTACCTGCACGTTCACCAATACCGTTTACCGTCACTTCTACCTGGCGTGCTCCGTTAATAACTCCTGAAATAGTGTTGGCTGTGGCCATGCCTAAATCGTTATGGCAGTGAGTTGAAATTATTACTTTATCTATACCTTTTACATTTTCTTTCAGGTATTTTATCTTCCCTCCAAATTCTTCAGGCAAACAATAACCTGTTGTATCAGGTATATTTAATACCGTTGCACCTGCTTTTATCACAGCTTCAATAACTTTTGCAAGATATTCATTTTCAGTCCTGCCTGCATCCTCAGCGTAAAATTCTACATCCTCAACATATTTTTTTGCGTATTTAACAGCTGCTACAGCTCTTTCAATAATTTCTTCTTCGTTTGATTTTAACTTATAATTAATATGATAATAAGAAGTTCCTATCCCCGTATGAATTCTCTTTTTCCGTGCATATTTGAGCGAATCAGCAGCAACATCAATATCTTTTTCTACTGCCCTGGTTAGGGCGCATATAACAAGTTCATTAACTGATTTGGATATTTCCTCTACTGATTTAAAATCACCAGGGCTTGATATTGGAAACCCTGCTTCGATAATATCAACCCCGAGAGCTTCCAGTGCCTTTGCTACTTCAATCTTTTCAACTGTGTTCAACTGGCAGCCTGGCACTTGCTCACCATCCCTAAGGGTTGTGTCAAAGACAAATAATTTTTCGCTCATGATTTTAAGATTTTATATATTAAACACTACAAAATGAAAGAAGCCATTCTCAGGTGAAAATGGCTTCTTTAAATATTATAATAATTTATACCACTCTCACGTTGGAATCTTAAGGATACCAAGTAATAAAATATTGAGTATGGTATTTAAAACTTGCATTTTTTAAATTTAAAGCACAAATATAAAGATAAAATTCGTTTAAAAAAATAAAATTTTTAAATTTTTAGATATTACAATATATTATTTACTCCTGTAAAAGAGCTGCAATTTCTTCTGTTACTTCAAGATTATGATATACATTCTGAACATCATCCAGTTCTTCAAAATCTTCGATCATTTTTATAACCTTCCCGGCAGATTCGTAATCCAGCTTTTCTGTACTGTTCGGAATTCTTTGTAATTGAGCATTTTCTATATTAACCTCCATTTCATCTAATTTCTTCTGAACGCTGCTAAAATCTTCAATGGCTGTTGTAATTATAAAAACATCTTCTTCTAATTCACAATCTTCAACCCCGGCATCAATAATCTCTAACTCGAATTCTTCCTGATTTAAATCGTTCCCTGGCACAGTAAAAACACCTTTCCTGTCAAAAAGAAAACTTAATGATCCGTTTGTTCCCAGATTCCCACCTCCTCTGCTAAAAATGGACCTTATATTGCTGATAGTTCTTAGGTTATTATCAGTAAGACACTCGATATAAAATGCTATTCCTTTTGGCCCGTAACCCTCAAAAGTTACCTCCTGTAAAGAAGCACCATCACTGCTTGCCCTTTTTATCGCTCTTTCAATATTGTCTTTCGGCATATTAGCCCCTTTCGCATTTTGAATAGCCAGACGCAATGCAGGATTACTATCAATATCAGCACCTCCTTCCCTTATTGAAACCTGGATTTCTTTAACAAGTCTTGAGAATATTTTCCCCTTTTTTGCATCGTTGGCACCTTTTCTCCTTTTTATTGTTGACCATTTACTATGTCCTGACATAATATTGATTCTTTAAATTGAGTGACACAACAGATAACAAAAATACAAATTTGTGGGATTTTTGAAAAATTATCGTATTCCGGCAGTAATAGTCTAGTATAATAAAACATTATCAAAAATAGTTTGTTGTATTCTATTGTAAACCTTCCTAACTTTGTTAAATATTATTAGCAAGTGTATTATCCTGAATATTAAATATTACTGTAGTTATTCTAAAAATTTTATGAGCCAAATAATGTGCGATGCATATAAAAAAAGCATATAAATTATTATTAATAATTCTTTCATATATATTATTATCGTCATTAAATTCTCTGGATGAGGATGAAAGAAGAATAATTAATATTAAGTCTTCACTTGACAGGTTTTATTCAAAATACCCGCAACAAAAAGTTTATCTGCATTTAAATAAATCTTCTTATGTAGCAGGCGAAAATATCTGGTTCAAAGCGTATGTGGTTGATGGGATAAACCACCTTCCTGATACGTTAAGTTCAAATCTTTACATTGAATTAATAACCTCTGATAAAACAGTTAACGGGATAAAAAGAATAAGACTTGTTAATGGTTTTGGTTATGGTGAGTTTATTCTTAATGACACGGTGCCTGAAGGATTGTATCAAATTAGATCATATACTAACTGGATGAGGAATTTTAATACGGATTACTATTTCACTCATAATTTCACAGTTAGCAATCCTGGTTTTAAATATTATATTTCAAAAAAAGAAGCTACACATAATAAAAGGATCACTAAGCGGACGGTAAAAAAATCAAAATCTTTTGATATTCAGTTTTTTCCTGAAGGCGGGGAATTAGTGGATAACATTGAAAGTGTTGTAGGCCTTAAGGCTATTAATAAATCAGGCAAAAGTATTAAAGTCAAAGGAGAAGTATATGATTCAGACAAAAACAGAGTTGTATCGTTCAATAGTTTTCATAATGGAATGGGATCTTTTCGATTTAAGCCTGAAAACAATAAAAAATATTATGCTCTGGTTACTTCTGAACAGGCCGGGGATGTTAAGATTGACTTGCCAAAATCACTTGAAAGAGGTGTTGTAATGACGGTTGATAATATAAATGATAATTATATCCTGATCGATTTAAAATCTAACAGACCTAAGACAAATGACAGATTAGCGAATGAAATTATACTAACCGGACAAGTCAGAGGCAAAATTTTTTATTCCTCAATCATAAACTTAGCCAGCAATCATGCCGGAGTTAAAATAGAAAAAGACATTTTCCCTACAGGAATTCTGCAGTTTACTGTGTTTTCCCACAGGTATGCACCGCTGGCTGAACGATTAGTTTTTATTAATCATTATGACGATATAAAATTTAATATTGATGTAAAACATAGTAATTTAACAATTAACGATTCATTGCAAATATTTATTGATGTACTTGATGCCAGAGGAAATCCCCTGCAATCAAATATTTCACTTTCTTTGCTTGATGCAGAATCCGTTAATGCATATAACTATGATAATTCTATTGTAAGTAATCTTTTACTAACATCTGATCTTAAAGGCTATATTGAAAATCCGGGGTACTATTTTCAGAATAACTCTGATAAAACCAGGAAAGCTCTGGACTATTTAATGCTAACACAGGGATGGAGAAGATTCATCTGGAAAGAGGTAATAAATAATGAATATCCTGAAATAAATCATGATTTTGAAAAACATATTACTATAGAAGGCCGGATAACGTCAGAGTTTTTTAATATTCCTCTTAAAGACTGCAATATTAAGCTTACAATTCTGGACAGGTATAATGATGTATTCATAGATAGTTCAGGAGAAAAAGGATATTTCAAGTTTAACAACATGATTTATTATGATACTGTTAATGTTAAAATTGAAGCCTGGAGGCAAAACGATAGAAAAAGTCTGTTAATTGTTTTACCTTCAGAAGAACCTGCAGAAATTAATAATTATTATGGGGATAATAAGCTTACGACAATTTCTGAAAGAGATGAAAAAAGTCATAGATTAAAAATGAACAGGGAGATAAAAAAGGCTATGATGGAAAAAGAGAAGGAGGAAAAAGAAATAAACAAACTGGAAAGTATTTATGGTGAGCCTGATTTTGTAATTACTTCTGACGAAATATCAAGTGGCTACTCCAATGTTTTACAGGTTCTTCAGGGAAGAGTTGCCGGGGTATCGGTAATCGGAAATAGCGTAACTATCAGGGGAGTTAATACTTTTTTTGGCAGTTCAGATCCTTTGTATCTTATCGATGGCATTTCTGTATCAGGTGTAAGTGCTGTACTGGCAATACCCGTTGAAGATATAGACAGAATTGAAATTCTTAAAGGGCCAAGAGCTGCAATATTTGGAAGCAGAGCCGCAAATGGTGTAATTGCAGTATATACAAAAAGAGGTACATTTATGACAAAAGGAGTTATTGAATTTGAAATGCTGGGTTATTCCACACCTAAAAACTTTTATCAGCCAAAATATTCGATTAAAGATGCAAGTCATAAAGGATTGCATAAACCTTCGACGGTTTTTTGGGAGCCTGATATTCAGACAGGATCAACCGGGAAAGCTAAAATAAATCTCAATATTCCTGATACAATTAAAAAATATCAAATTATCATTGAAGGGGTATCCTATCAGGGGCATCCGGGCTCTGCCAACCTTTTGTTTGAAATCAAAAATCGTTGATCAATATTCGTTAATCATTTTATTAATGAAATGCTTATGCTCCTGAATTTTCCCAGCAAAAAAAAGTATTAAACTTGCATAACGCGTAAATGTTCCATTTCTTCTTCACTGCAAATGTTAAAAGCATTTTTTTCATCCACAAGATTGAACAACTCTGTCAATTCTTCTGAAACATTTATAAAACCTAATTTTATGCCCTCACTTAGGGCAATATCATTGATAGATTTCAATCCTGCAAAGGAGTTACTATCAATAAATATTACTCCGCTTAAATCAAAAAAAACATCATTGGATGTACATTCTATTATTTGCAATAAATGATTCTTTAATTTCTCAAAAACTAAAAAATCAATTCTCTTCAATTTGTTTAATGATACAATAATCGTATCACTAAATTGTTCGATAGTAATCATACGAGTAAGGTTACATTAAATTTTACGTTCGAAAGTACTATCTTAGGTAAGTTAATTAATATGCATTGTTTAGAACTTATCAACAATGCTTTGTTATTTATTCACACAGAAGGCATTATATTACAAAAATATATCTCTTCATGCATTGATCATTTTCTTATATGCCTCAGCATCAAGTAAGTCATTTGCTGTATTGACATCATCAACGCTCACTTTAATTAACCATCCTTCACCATAGGGATCTTTATTCACTATTTCCGGATTATCTTCCAATTTATCATTTATCCCGACAACTTTGCCTGAAACCGGCATAAACAAATCAGAAACTGTTTTAACTGCCTCTATAGTACCAAATATTTCCTCTTTTTCAAGATGGTCTCCTTCAGTCTCTATTTCAATAAAAACAATATCACCTAGTTCATTTTGTGCATAATCAGTAATGCCAACATAAGCTTCATCAGCTTCTATACGTATCCATTCATGATCTTTTGTATACTTCATGTTATCGGGAATATTCATAACTTTTACTATTTAAAAAATTAGTCAATGGCAAAATTTACACTTTTTTATATTTTACAAAAATTAATAGTGAAATATTTGTAAATAGTTTTTAAACATTTTTAAAATTGAAAGGGGAGTTATCTCTTATTGTGCAAGAGTAAAACGAACACTAAATCCGATATTTGTATCAGCTGTCAGAAATGAGCGGGATGTATAAGGTTTATTAAGTGTTCTGTCAAAGAAGAATTGAATATTAAATCTTGAACTTAACGCATAATCAGCTGTAGTACCAATTTTTACTACTCTCTGTCCGGTTGTTATCTGGTCAACTTCGTCATCAGTTGACTGCGCTAAATGCCTGATTAAAGTTTTATTATCTCTAACTGACAGATCAAATCTAACATTCAAATCACTCTCATATTTTTTCCCGCTTATCTCCAGGGGTACTTCTCTAAACCTGTATCCTGCCCCAATAACAAATTCAGCATTTCTTGTTTCCGTAAGTTGGTTATTAGATAAACTCAATCCCAGAGTTCTGCCCCTTTTAATTTCAAAACGTGTTATAAAGCTGTTCTGCCAGGTCATGTCAATATTAAACAAAGGGCTGAAATCTTCTCTGATTGACACTGTATTAATTTGAAATTCTGGAATGAAATTATTCTGGTAGTCTTTAATGTAGCCCAGGTTATCTTCTTCAGCAAAATAGTTAAAATTAGTAGTAAAAGAGCCTATATTATAAGTAGAACGATATGAATGACTAATATTTATTGTTCTAAAATATTTCTTAAAAAACTCAATTCTTGACAGACCGTCAAATGTAATTTTCCAATTTGGCAACATATTCAGTAATCCCGGGAATCTGTCTAAAGTAACACGCTTAGGATCCTTATTACCATATGCTGCGAGAAAAGCGGGTAATAAAACCTCTGATGAAGTGGATCCGTATCCATATGCATATTCATCTTCAGCTTGTTGTTGAATTGAAGGATTAAAACCGATCCCTGATTCCTGTATTCTTTTGGCAAATAGTCTTTGTGCAATTATTTTTCTGTATTCTTTAAAATTTTCAAAATATTCTGAATAATAATTATTATCGCTTTTTAAAACTTCGAAAGCTGAACCAATACTAATAAAAGACATAGAAAAATTTCCGGTTTGCATACGATTGTCAAATCTAAAGCTATCTTCTTCGTAAATATAGTATTCAGAGATATTTTCAGAATAAGCATGCATCATAGAGAGATCTATCCTGAATCCTCTGAAAGGCTCAAAAGTACTACGTATATTAAAATTTTTTGACTTTGTCAGAGTGTAAGGATTACTAAAGGCAGGATCCTTTGTTAACCAATCTTCATCTAAATTTCTAACAAAGTTTTCATCCTGAATACCCAGAAGAAAAGGAAGGCCGGGAGCCCCATTATATATTCTGTCATCTTTACCTGTGTTAAATCCAAACATATTTGTTTTAGGCATATACCCCATTAAAAATGTTCCTCCTGACTGTGAGTATGAAACAGAAATATTTTTTATTCCGGTAATAAATCTAACTGTGTTTTCTGAAATAAATATCAAAGGATTTTCTCCCAGTTCAATCAGCCCTTCAACTTCCACTGTAACACCCATATAATCATCCTCTGCTGTAATTAATACTTTATTTTCACTAACAATTTCCAATCTTACATCTATTTCATTACCATCTGCATCTAACACTTTAACAACAATTTCCTCAGTGCCAAGTTTATGTATAACACTTTTCGGTACATTGGCCTTTAAAAATGTTCTTTTAGAATAATTCACCTTTTTAGTTCTTTTTTTTGTTTCGGATTTGTTAGTGCCCCGGTATTTATCATTAATTCTTTTAATAAATCCTACCTTACTAAATAATTTATTCATGCCCAGCTGGCCGTTTATTTGAGTAGTGTTAGAGTTTCTTAGATTATTTCCCAGCTTATAGCCACCTTCATAAAATGGACCCCGATCCCATCCCATTTTTGCATTATAGCGCACTGAAGATGACAGCCAGTCCAGTATTGGTATTTTGTTTATTGGTATTGTATAAGTTGCATTTAAACTATGATTATAATTTGTATTTGTTCCACCTTCCATTATATTAGACCATATTGAATCGGCCCACTCTTTATGTTCACCCGGTCTAAAGAAGTCATATGCTCCGGGTATCTCATCTATTCTGGCGATATTTGTTGCTGAAAAATCGAATTTTAAAGACCTGGCTAAATCCCATTTAAGATCATAAAACCTGTTCCATGTAAAATCTTTATTAACAGTAGAGTCAATTATAAAGTCGACGCCCTCGAAAACATTCCTCATTTTCACTTCATTATAATTCCGGTCAAAATCTGTTCTAAAAGTAAATCTTGAAGGCACCGGATTGATATTAAAATCTTTGATCAGTTTAAAATAAGGAGACTTCAGTTTTTTAATTTTTCTGAAGGGTGTTAAATTTTTAGGCCTTACACCATATGTATAATTAAGTCCGGCGCGGTATTCTATAGTATTATCCCGCTCAATACTGTAGTTATGGGATTCCTCCTTACTATAAGCTGCACTAACTGACAGATTAGCCGGTGATACCAATCTGAGTTTTTTAATTTCCTTATTTACTCTTACATTAGTAAAATTAATACTCTTCCTTTCCATCACATCCTGTGATACTTCTTTTATTTCCTTCTTCCTTGATTTTGACTCTGCTTCAGCCAATACTTCCTTTAGTAATCTATCAGGTTCTTTAGGATAATATTCCGGATTTATTATTGATTTTGATACCCCGACAAACATTGGAATAGATATATTTGATTTTTCAGGGAAAAACTTACCCAATTCTATATTTGAAGAGACATCATATTGCAACAATTCTTCTTTTTTCCTTTCCTCGACTTTTTGTTCAATGCCACCAAATCCCGGTTGCATAGTACTTCCTGCAACTGATAATGTTCCAAGATCAGCTAATTTAGCCTGCATCCTGGCATTTCCTGCCCAGCCTCCCTTATTATTAAAGTCAGCTAATCTTAACTCATTAAACCATATTTCCGCACTTTTAGGCAATCCGTCGTTATTATTCTGATTGTATGAATCGCCGGGATTCCGGATACCAATAATAATGGTTCTGATATTGCTAAGATTTGGAGTACCTCTAACTTTTATTCTGTTGTTTTCATCAAATTTACCGTAAATACGTATTTTACTATATAATAATGGATCATCCCGAACGGACTGATCTCTTTCCCTTTTAACATCAACAAATTTATTCAAATCAATTTCAAAAACATTCTCCAGGGGCCAGACCAGTATCCTGTCAGCATCTTCATCAGTATTATAATCATTCCTGTGTTCTGTCAATTTCAGAGGCACTTCATATTCATAATAATTATCCTTATAGTCAGAGCCAATTCTAACGAAAGCTGTTAAATCATTATCATTCAGCTCCTCTCCCAATAAGGCTTCTGCATGCACAAACATTTTCAGCTTCTTATATTGCCTTAAATCAAGATCTACATTTTTATAGGCTACTCTTGCATCTCCATCCGGCAAATCCTGCACTTTAAAAACTATTGATTGTTCATTTAGCTGGGCCACTTGTGGTTGGCTGGGATCAATTACCCTGGTTATTCCTGGAGGCAGAACATAATTAACAGGTTCTTTTGCCGAGTTCTCTTCAATATTAACTGCCGAAATTTCAAAACCTCCGGCGTTGGATTGTTGCGTTATTGACGGGCCTCCCTCACTAATATCGAATTTATACTTTCTCCATTCACTTCTTACAAGATGAAATTCGGCAAACCTTAAAATTACAGGTCTTTCAAAATTAGTAAGAAATACACGCATAAAACGTATTGATTTAAAGTCTTCTATACTACCTATTCTCTGACTAAAATCGTTTACGGGAATTCTAAATTGATACCAGGTTACATTTTTTGTATTAATATAATCTGTTATGCTACTATTTTCAATATTTAATTGCTGTGGTGTTAATTCAACTTTATACTGAAAATATGTTTCTGTCTCATTAAGTGTATTATCCCTGTTAATATCTTCGGCACTTGGAAGCGTACTTGCTGCTGCGAATTCACCTTCAGTTGGCGGTGAATTACCATCCAGCCCGTTATAATTTTTATATCTTTCAATAACTCCTGCTTCCTTGTCATCATAATCATCACCCAGATAATAATGAAAATTATCACTTGAAGGATCCTGTGCGGCTTTCTTAAAAGCAAGTGACGATGTATCATGATCTAGTGCAATTTGATATAAATAGTTAGCGAAATACGTACGTTCATCATTATCACTCAGTCCATCCAATCCAACATCCTGGTATTTTCTTGTATCAGGATCAGTATTAAAAGCATTTACTATTGATTGGGTTCTTGGCACCCTTCCCCAAACTGTTGTGTCCACAAGAGTTATGGAATCTGCATCTGATATCGGAAGTCCGTTTTCGAAAGTTTTCCTTGAGTCTTTTAATATATCTTCAGATATCTCACCCAGGTTGATATAAAGATCTCCACCGGTATGGGTTGAATCTTCAACAAAGGGATCCATTAACCAGAATTCAATATATTCAATATTTGAAGTTTCAAAATCACTGGTTTGAATTTCACGCATTATTCCACCCCAGCGATTTCTCGGATTATTAAGCAACCCATTGCTATTAATGTCTGTATCAAAATTATATGGCCCTTTTTCCTCCGGATAATAGGCAATATTCAGAATAGATATGGGGCTATCAAAACCTGTCCCGCTTTCCTTTTTAGTATATATCTCTGTCTCTTTAACTTCTCTGACAAAGGGCCCGGCCACATCTTCTTCACTAAGATGCTTAGGTGTCCTGGCAATTTTCCTGGTAAACAGAGGATCAATTACATACCATGCTATTTTTGCCCGGTTAAAGCCATATTGCAAATCGTTACTTAAATTTGCTTCCGGAAAGATAGATTGTCCTTTGGGGGCACTTGATAAAATCCATGAGGGTAAGCTTTTCATTTCAATAGTTGTTTCAGTACCCTCAAAATCATCAATATATGCTATACCTCCCTTACCTATTGCTTTAGCCTGTCCGGGGATCAGGTGAGCGAATTCAGCATCCAGTACAATATTTGAAACCTCTTTTGTTTCAATTAAGGGTAATTTATCTATCAGGCTTGTTAAAAGTTGAGTCTCAGTCCTGTAATTGGTATTTACTCCCCAAATTGTATTTGATATTGGCTCTTCGCCCATATTTACCTTTTGAGTCAAAGGTCTTTCTGTTAAATTTAAAAATGTACCACCAATATTAAAATTATCAGAAATTTTATAATCCAGATGTGTACCAACAAGTGTCTTTGTCTGAAGATTAAATAATGAATTACTTTCCAAAGAAACTCTTAATGGAGTTCCTGATTCCAGATATCCCTGATTTAGTATTTTTACCCTTCCGAGAATATAATCAACAGTATAATCAATACCTTCCTGTAATTGTATGCCTCCGGCAGTAACCTTTACAGAACCACGGGGTATATTCATTGCATTTAGTTGAATCTCAGAACTTGAAGAGGATTGATATGTCCCAGCCAGGAAAAATTTATTCTTCTCTGCAATTTGTTTGGCTTTAGTTTGGGTAGAATCATACAGCTCCTCAAATATATAATCTTCCGCAACATTATTATTATTTATTATTGCTCTTAAATCTTTACCAAAAGGCTCTAAAAGAGGGAATATTACTCTACCGTTTGATGAAATTATCGTTACTCCTTCAATAAAGTCAAATAATCCGTCAGGATTTGGCTCTCTTTTTGAGTCCAGATTATCAAGGTTAAGTACCCTTAATAAAATCCTGTTATAAAAATCCGGATTACCACTTATCCTGGGATCAGAGATATAATTAACCGGCACCCCGGTCTCATCATTACGGTATAAAACATCTAGTCTGAAATCACTGGTATTTACCTGGTATGCACCTATTGCATATATATTTTTCATCATTAAATCCCATGTGCCTAATTTGGGTGTAAGACTGGTTCCCTTAATTAATTTTACAATTAATGTTTTAGGAGCACTAATACCATCGGTTGATAATTCTCCCACCCTGTAAGTTTGTCCTTTGTATGTGTAAACGTAAGCAACAGCCAATACCTCGTCACTACGAAGAGCTGAATTTAAAGAAACAAAACCCAGCTCCCTGTTAACCGTGTATTCACGTTCAGTTAGTTTCCTGGCATTTTCAATTTTTTCATAATCCTGCCCGCTGATAAAGCTATAATTATCTGCCAGTGGACTTAGTGCTTCAGTAATATTTCTTATATCCCTTATTTTCTTATAATTACTGTTCATTACAGAATATAACCTGTTAGCATCATTTGAAGCAGCCCGGTTAAATTCATTAACGGGTAGAATAAAATTCGGATCACCAAAAAAATTAGGTTCAAAATCAGGGCCGTAACTTTCGCCAATATCCATAAAAGCAACAATATTCCTGTTGTCTTTATCAAATTCACTGGTTTTGTTAGTAACCCATACTTCAATTTGCTCAATACGAATTCCTGAAGTTATATATGGAAGAGAACCTAACCATGAATTATAATTATCTCTAAAAAAATGAGACAGGAAAAAGTGTCTGTTCACATCATAATTATCAATATCTACCTCAAATTCGCTGACCTGAGCTCCTCCCCTTACTTCTATTGATGAAGATTCTCCCCGTTGATGGCTGAATACATTGGTTACAGTAAGCCTGCCAAACTGCAACTGGGTTTTTAATCCAAATAAACTCTGGCTTCCGGAAATTAGAGATCCAGTAAGTGGAAGAGTGATATTACCTGCCTCAATTTTTTTAATTATCTCATCTTCTTTACCTGAATATTCAAGTTTGGTTTTATTCTCAAAATCAAAAGTAGCTTCAGTATTATAATTAATCCCCAGTTCCATTTTATCACCAATAGAACCAGTAACATTCATTTGTATTTTTTCCTTGAAAGTAAAGGATCCATTTCTCCTGTTTCGCTCAGATAATGCGGGATTATCAATCCTTGATCTGTTATATCCAAAAATTAATTCCGCCGAACCCTGTGGGACTATATTAATAGCATCGGTGCCAAATACCTTATCAAAAGTTTCTCCCATCCTTAACTTACCCATAAAGGAAGGAGCCAGAGAAGTTATATCTTCACGTGATTTTATAGACCAGTATTCTTTTGTTGAACTTTCATACTCATACTCACGATACTCATCAAATGACATTGAACTTGCCGGACGAAAATCAAAATTTCCGACTTTTTCTGAAAAAACATACTGGTTAGTCGCTGGATCATATGTTACTGCTGATTTAACATTAGAGGGATTTCCAAGAACCAATGGCGAACTTATTCCTGAATTTGAAAAAGGATAGCGAATATCATCCTTAAAAGGGTATTTTAAACTTGTACTATCATTTAATCCTGAGCCGGAGCTCTGTACGGGAACATCCTGGGAATAAGCAATATATATATATCTATATAAAAAGATTAAAACCCATAATAAAAAAATAAGAATTTTCTGTAAATATTTGCCCCCTTTCAACAAATCAACAATCTTAAAGTTAGTTCTATAATCTTTTTAATGCTTTCTTAATCAAATCTTCAACACCCAAATCATTGTCTTCAGCAAGTACTTTACTTAATACTTTATCTACCGTATTCTTGTTAAATCCCAGTAATACTAATGCTGATAACGCTTCTTCTTTAATAGTATTGTCCTTTAAAGTAAATATTTCAGTGTCCAATTCTTCTTTGGACATTTTATCTCTCAAATCAACAATAACCCGTTGAGCTGACTTAGCTCCAATACCTTTTATGCTCTTTAAAAGGTTTACATCCCCGCTAATAATTGCATTCTGAATTTCAGACGGAGAAAGTGATGATAACATAACCCTTCCAGTATTTGCCCCTATACCCGATACTGATATCAGCATCCTGAAAATTTCCCTTTCAAGTTTTGTAAAAAATCCATACAATGAATGGGCATCATCACGAATAATTTGATGCACATATAACCTGCACTTGCTCAAGTCTTGTATTTGTCCATATGTAGTAAGAGAAATATTAACATAATAGCAACATCCTGAAATAAAAATTGTCGCATACGCAGGATTTTTTTCAATAATTTCTCCTTCAAAGAATTCATACATATAATTACTAAGTTTTAAACTGACAATTAAATAACCTGTTGAAAATATAAATTCCTTTATATAGCATAAAAAGCATTATTCCGAATTTACGACTCTGATATATCTTCTGTTTTAAGAGCATTGCCAGAAATTTCTTTGTAACTCTGTCTGTTTTTGTATATTTCACAAGCCAAATATAGTGCTTTTCTAAAAGAATGAGGTTGTGCCTCATCCTTGCCTGCGAGTTCATATGCAGTCCCATGTGAAGGTGATGTCCTAATAATTGGCAGGCCTGCAGTGTAGTTTACCCCACCTTCATATGTCAGTGCTTTAAATGGGATTAGGCCCTGATCGTGGAACATTGCTAAAACAGCATCATACTTCTTATATGTCCCGGCTCCGAAAAAACCATCTGCAGAATATGGCCCGAAGGCTGTGATGTTTTTGTCACGTGCAGCCTTTATTGCAGGTAAAATTACTTCATTTTCCTCATTACCTATAATTCCACCATCCCCTGAATGAGGATTAAGTCCTAATACAGCTATACGAGGTTTGCGTATAACAAAATCAACCAGCAACGAATTATTCAATATCTGCAATTTGCTAAGAATACTATCTTTTGTTATGTATTCAGATACTTTTGCTATAGGTACATGTGATGTAACAACACCCACTTTAAACAACTCATTTACCATTAACATAAGAATATCATCAGCATTGAATCGAGACTTTAAAAATTCGGTATGGCCTGCAAAATTAAATTTTTCCGACTGTATATTGTTTTTATTTATAGGGCCTGTAACCAAAGCATCTATATTATTCTCCTCCAAATCTTTTACAGCAGTATCCAATGATTTATATGAAGCTTCACCTGCCATGCTCGTTGACTTTCCCAATTCAACTCTTACAGAATCACTGATACAATTAATCATATTAACCCTCTTGGGATTTGCTTCTTTAGGGATTTTAATATTGTTGAAACTGAAATTATCAATATTTAATGCTTTTCGGTGATAAGCAGCAACCTTTGGGGAACCATATACAATGGGAACACAAAATTCTAAAATACGGATATCCAATAATGCCTTAATTATTACTTCATAACTAATTCCATTTATATCTCCCTGTGTAATACCGATCTTAATCTTATTGCTTCGCATTATTTAAAAATTTGGATTAATGAGCTTAAAGTTAATAATTAAAGTCAAATAATATTTAATATTGTTATATCAGATTTATATTAATTTTAATCAATAATAACAATAGTTTATTTAGCCGGAAAATGGATTATTATTTTGATATTCAGATGCTTAATGTTCAATGACACCTAATGAATATATGATCGCCTCTAGCTGCCTGACAAGATTTCTTTTCTTATATCCGGCAGCATAAACAAATCCTTCAACTGTAACAATTCTGTTCCTTTTTTCATCTAATGTAGTAATACTAACAAATGGCCCCCCCATCATAATACCGCCTTCCATTTTCCATAAACCCCGCAATTCTGTTACATATCTTTTCCCTCTTAATGAATATTGCAAAAAAACAGGATTAAATTCCTTTTCAGTTGTCATAATCGATTCCCTTATAGTGCCGCTTAAATACTTCTTTAGAAATTCATCCCGCTTTGAAATTAAATATTCGGATGTAAAAGTATTCTCATCTGTATAATCATAATGATAAATTATTATACCCTGAATTTTAGATCCTGATTCCTGATTCAGCCAGACGAAATCCGAAGAATCAACATCCAGTTTATAACCCTTGGGTATATTCAGTGATATCTTATGTTCGTCCTGCATTTTCAATGCAATGGCCCTATCCTGGTTCTTCATATAAATATCCATTAACCGTTTTCTTTCCATATCTTCCAGCATCTGAATTATTCTATTTTCGTGCTTTTTTAATAACGCAACAATTGCGTTATCATCAGCACCATAAAGGCTTATCACCAATTGTGGTTTTGCCCATATATCTTTTCCTACTGCTATTCTGGGCTTTTTATGATGTGGTGATATTTCAGCAATAACAATATTCCTCTGTGATTTAAAAACATTTCCAAATGTATTATGAGTAACATGAATGATATCGAAAACAGGTTCATATTGAGGTAACATAACGAATTTATTGCCGAAAATTCTTCTGAATTCATCACCAACCTCAGCATTCCACGCCACATCATTTAGTACAAGGGTCACATCGCCTGCCCTGCCGGCAATTGTAGGTAGCAGCGGTTTCCTTTCCTTATTGGAACATGAAATAACAGCAAAAATTAATATAAATATGAGCGGTTTGAATTTATTCATAACTAGTATTTTTTTATGCAGAAAAGATACTAAAATTATCTGAAGGATACTATCCCGGTTAGTATTTACTGTTAGGATACTATCCTTTCAACTTTTAGACGCAGGATACTATCCCGGTATGCTTTTACTATTAGGATACTATCCTAGTGTGTATTTTCTAACAGGATAGTATCCCAATCCTTAATCCGGATCAATCCAGATTGTCAGTTCCTGGCCGGGGTAGAGGAAATTACCCGTAAGTTTGTTCCAGGCTTTAATATCCTCAATAGTACAATTATATTTCATAGCAATTTTATGGAAAAACTCGCCCTTTTGAATAGTATGGATAATTTTAACCTTATTATCAGTTGCGCCTGCACTATTAACCATGGAATTGTAATCCTTTTTTACAAAAGATTTGCCGATAACACGCGACTCGTTCCTGAGATATTCTTCAACTAATCCCGCCGGTAATGTTAATAATGCTGGTTTTTCCAGATCAGGAATAAATTCCCTTATGTAAATCGGATTCAGAAACTTTAAGTCTTCTCTCGATACACCGGTAAATTCACTTATTTGTTTAAATGATACCGGATAATTTATCCACAATGTATCAATATTCCTGTAAGTATATTTGGGATGTACCGGTATAATATTATGCTCCTTATAATAGTTCAATACATATAATGAAGCGATAAAGGCCGGAACGTAGTTTTTTGCCTGCTCAGTGAGATAGGGCCTTATTTCCCAGTAATCAGTATGGCCATTACTTCTTTCTATTGCTTTTCTGATATCCCCGGGTCCCCCGTTATAAGATGCTAAAACAAGCTGCCAGTCATTATAAGTATTATATAAATATTCAAGATACCTGCAAGCAGCATCAGTTGATTTGTAAGGATCTTTTCTCTCATCAATATATGAGTTTACTTCCAGATCAAATAACCTGCAAGTATTTAATAAAAACTGCCATAATCCAACTGCCCCTGATTTTGATCTTGCATTACTGTTAAGTCCTGATTCTACAATAGTCAGATATTTTAATTCCAGTGGAAGGTTATATTTATCAAGTATTTCATCGAATATAGGAAAATACAATTCAGCCAGTCCGATAATTTTTGCAAAATCTGCTCTTCTTTTTATTGTGTAGGTTTCTATGTATTTTTTTACTGTCTCATTATAGTCCAGCTCAACCGGAGTTAATTTGTTTAGTTCAGCAATACGGTATTCATAAAATAAATCAGGATGCCGGGGAATTGAATCAGGATTAATATTATTTGTATAACATTGTATTTGTAATCCCGGGTTTGATGTGGGAATTCTCAAATTGTCAGAAAAAACAGATTTACTGGTACCGGATTCTGTTAATAGCATTACGGTTACAAACAGTAATTTATAAACTTTTCTTCCAATATTCACTCTTATATACTTTAGTTATTAATTTGACCTTGTGTAATTTACCGTGTTAATATTTTCATGATTTTATTGAGAAATTAGTAACAGGGACGTTTCTTGTGAGATAAAAAAAATACCTGCCTACTAATTAAAATAATTAAAAGACAGGTAAAATATATTATAATCAAACTTACTTCTTATTTTCTTCTATTGATTCCTTGGTATCTTTTGATTCTTCTTTTGATTCTTCTCCCTTTGATGCCTTTTTAAATTCTTTCATTCCTTGTCCCAGACCTTTCATTAATTCAGGGATTTTTCTTCCCCCAAATAATAAAAGTATAATCAAGACAATAATTATTATCTCAACTGGTCCTGGTGTCCCCAATAATAACACACTTAAATTCATGATGAATATCTTTAGTTAATTTAAATACAAATTTATCAATATTTCACAATATAGGTTAAGGATAAAAATAATTTTACAATATGCTTAATTACCAAGCAATCTCTGAATTAATCTGACAATATCGTTACCATTTGCATACAATAATATTGATAGTAATATTATCATACCTGTTATCTGCGCATATTCCAGGAATTTATCCCCCGGTTTCCTGCCGGTTATAATTTCAAATAATAAAAACGTTACATGGCCGCCATCCAAAGCAGGGATAGGCAAAATATTCATAAACGCAAGGATTAATGACAGAAATGCCGTGATTTCCCAAAATGCCTGCCATTCCCATACATGAGGAAATAATCCTCCTATTGAACCGAAACCTCCCAGTCCTTTATATGCTCCGGTTTTAAAATTAAAAATCAGCTTAAACTGTTTAATATAAAATCCGAGTTTTTCTTTTGCTTTTATCAGGCCGGCGGGAATAGCGCTTAGAAAAGTAAATTTCTTAGTATTAAACTTATAGATATTCAGTTTTTCCATTTCCTTAAAGCCCAGGTTTGCAGTAGTAATCTCAAATAGTCCTTCATCAGAAAGCCTTACTTTGATTGTTTTCTCTTCATTTTCCCTTAAAACATCAAGAGCAATTTCTTTCCCTTTTAAGGTATCGGTGATAGATTTATATTCGTCATAATATTTGATTCGGATGCCTTCAATACCAACAACTCTATCCTTGGACCTTAGGTCTGAGTTAACGTTAATGGAAGTATCCGGAATTTCGGCAACTATAAACGGAATTCTTGGATATATCAAAAGCCCCTTCCTTTTTTCAACTAATTTCCCTACAAAATCTTCAGGGATATCAATATTTATTTCTCTATCATTTCGTAATACCTGAACGTTACCTCCAAAAATTAATTTTCCCAGAATATCAGAATACCTGTCAGGTTGCTCCCCATTAATTGAAATTATTTTATCCCCATTTTCAAGCCCGATGTCCAAAGCAAGTGAATCTATACACCATATGCCATCCGTTAAATTTTCATTTGGGAGGTACTTTTCACCCCAGGCAAGTAAAACAAATGAATATATTAAAATCCCAATAATTAAATTTACCATTACACCTCCAAGCATTATAATAAGGCGTTGCCATGAAGGTTTTGAACGGAACTCATAGGGTTGTGGTGGCTTTTTAAGTTGTTCTTTATCCATTGATTCATCAATCATTCCTGATATTTTTACATATCCGCCCAGTGGCAGCCAGCCAAGGCCATATTCTGTATCTCCCTTCTTTACTTTAAAAAGTGAGAACCACGGATTAAAAAATAAGTAAAATTTCTCAACTCTTGTTTTAAAAAGTTTTGCAGTTAAAAAATGCCCTGACTCATGCAGAATTACAAGGATAGATAAACTAAGCAATAATTGACTTATTTGTATTAATACATTCATTAAAATCCTTTTCTTTTTATTTTAAAATTTAATAAAGCAGGTGCAAAAATAACATCTATATTTAATATCTCATTAAAAATTCAACAGAACCTGTAAATTTTTAACTTTCAATTAATTGATTGGCAACATTACGGGCTTCTTTATCAGATTGGTAATAATCCTCGAGTGCAGGATTTGAAATGTAGTTTACTTTACTCATTGTTCCTTCAATAATTTCAGGCATTTTTAAAAATGTAACCTTCTCACTTAAAAAAGCTTCGACAGCTATTTCATTTGCAGCATTTAAAATACATGGCATGTTTCCTCCTTTTCTTATTGATTCATATGCCAAATCAAGATTACGGAATATATTAAAATCCGGCTTTTCAAAGGTCAGTTTGGGATAATCAGTAAAGCTAAAACGAGGTAAATCCGATTTTATTCTTTCAGGATAGCCTAAAGCATATTGGATTGGTAAATGCATATCAGGCAAACCCATTTGAGCTTTCATTGAGCCATCTTTAAACTGAACAATAGAATGGATAATTGACTGGGGATGAACTACTACCTCAACGTGGGACGGATCAATATCAAACAACCATTTTGCTTCGATAACTTCCATTCCTTTATTCATTAATGTCGCAGAATCAATAGTAATCTTATTTCCCATACACCAGTTAGGATGCACTAATGCCTGTTCTTTAGTAACTTTTTCAAGCTCATTATATGACATTCCGCGGAAGGGCCCGCCGGAAGCTGTCAGATAAATCTTTTCTACCGTATTATTATTTTCACCTGCCAGGCACTGAAATATTGCTGAATGTTCAGAATCCACAGGATATATGTGCACTTTGTTTTTCTTAGCCAGCTCAGTAACCTGCTTGCCGGCTACAACTAAAGTTTCTTTATTTGCAAGGGCAATATCCTTTCCCGCACGAATAGCAAAAATTGTGGGAGCCAGGCCTGCAAAACCTACCATTGCTGTTAATACAGTATCAACGGTATTCAACCCAACCACCTGTTTGATAGAATCCTCTCCTGCATGAACATTTATGGGCAAATCAGACAATGCGTCATTTACTTTTTTATACTTTTGTTTATCAGCAATTACGATATGAGTTGGCTTAAATTTGACAGCCTGTTCAATTAATAGATCAGCATTACTTTTTGCAGTTAATACTTCAACTTTAAACTTGTCGGGATTATTATTAATGACGTGAAGTGCCTGAGTGCCTATTGAGCCGGTAGAACCAAGAACCGCAATTCTTTTTTTCATTAATTCGTTATAACTATTTGATTGTTAATGTTAACAAATTATCCTGAATTAGAAAAATATAAAGTCTTCAGGATTTAAAGGGGTTCCATTGTGCCATAATTCAAAATGCAAATGAGGTCCGGTGGTCAATTCACCTGAGTTACCAATAATTGCAACAGGTTCTCCGGCTTTAACAAATTCACCTGACTTCTTTAATAATTCAGCGTTATGAGCATAAACAGAAAGCAGGTTATTTTCATGTTGAATCTGGATTATCCAGCCCAGATCCAAAGTCCATGTAGCCATTGTTATTGTACCGTCCAATACTGCTTTAACAACCTGGTTTGGTGCAGCGACAATATCAGTGGCATAATGATTGATACGGGGATTAAAGGAATTAGTAACTATTCCTTTAATTGGAGGGAAAAAATGAGCCTTGGATATTGACGAAATATTCTTTCTGTCATCAACTATTGCGAGGCTGAATTGATCTTCCTTTTCAATCAGACTACGCAACACAGAATCTTCAGCAGAGGGAGAAAAATTAATATTCTCATAACTTATATTGGTATCAACAAAATTTTCATGATTATCAGGCTCTTTACCTGAAATTATTTTGTTAAGATTTTCAAAATACGCGTCTCTTTTTTCAATTTCATATGCAAGTGAGTCCAGTTTTATAAAGTTTAACCTGATATTCCTTACTGTTTTCTCGTCAGGATATCCGGGAATAAGCTCACGTACAGGAGTATAAGCTATAATTGATATAACAATGGCAAGAAACACCAGGGTAACAATACCTATAATACTAATTACGTTAAGTCGGGAAAGTTTTAAATTCAGAACTTCCTGGTAGCTCTCATCTCTGTATATTGACAACCGGTATTTTGATTTAACTCTTTCAAGGAATGATCTCTTATCTTTATTCCTGGCCATTTTTTGTTTTTTTTATTACGCAAATATAGTAAAGATTTAGGGCAAGAACATATTATAAAAGGTTTTTCATGACTCTATGAAATCGGATAATTATTTTGTGAATTAGCAAAGTTAATATACCTTTGCAGCTTCCAAATACAGAAAATATTATAATAATATATTGCGGGGTGGAGCAGTTGGTAGCTCGTTGGGCTCATAACCCAAAGGTCGTA
>CBFCXR010000022.1:0-23672 GCA_965602045.1 uncultured Bacteroidales bacterium
AATTATTCAGTCTTTTATTACAGCCTTAATTTGTTTCAAGTATTTCAAATAATTCGTCCAGTTTAGGCGTAAGAATAATTTCAGTTCTTCTGTTTTTTTGTCGTGCTTCAGATGATTTTCCTGGATCAACAGGCATGAATTCGCCTCTGCCGGAAGCTATCAGGCGTTTTGGATTTATCTTTGATCCATCCAGCAATATTCTTACTATTGCAGTGGCTCTGGCGACACTTAATTCCCAGTTATCTTCAAATGCCGAACCCGGAATTAAGGGAACATCGTCAGTATGGCCTTCTATCATGATATTAATATCCGCGTTTTGTTCAAGAACTTTTACTAATTTCTTTAAAGCATTTGTACCTTTAATACCAACCTCTGTCCTGCCACTCTCGAATAGTAACTTTTCTTCAAGGGAGACATATACTTTTCCGTTTTTTAATGTAACAGAAAGACCTTGATTTTCAAAACCAAGTAATGCATCCGAAACTTTAAGTTTCAAAGCATTAGCAGCAGAATCCTTTTTAAATAGAATATTTTCCAGCTCAATAAGGCGGGCATTTCTCTTTTCCAACTCTAATTTAAGGCTAATGAGATTGTCTTTTTTATTGTCAAGTGTGCGGGATAATTTATTTAGTTCGTCTTCTTTATTATGTAATGTTGCCTGGGTTATTTTCAGTTGTTCAAGCAGCTTTTTAGTTTCCAATTCACTCCCTTTTTCATTTGCTTCCTGTGCATTTATTAAATCTTCATATCTTCTGATTAATTCGGAGTAATTTTTTTGTAGTTGATCATGTTCAGCCATTTTCCTGAGACTATCCTCAGCAAACCTGGAAATATTCTTATTAGAAACTTCAACTTTTGATTTTAACTCAGTATTTTCGACTGTTAATTTTTCATTTTCACTTTTCAGTTGGCCTCTTTCTTCATCACAGTCTTTATTTTCTTGCTGAAGCTCTTTAAACTGTCTGGGAGTTACACAAGAAAGTAATATTAAACCAAATAATACAACAAGTTTATTTACTTTTTTCATAATTCTCTTTTTGTTATTATTTTAGGCTGAATAATTTGATGAAATTACAACATGTATCAATCAACCTCAAATAAAGTGAATAATAATTATTAACTTTAACAGCCGATTTTTAAATAACCTGCATGGCACAGAAAAAAAGAAATTATCTCGATAAGATTAAGTTTCCTTCAGATTTAAAAAATCTAAGAATAGAGGAACTTATAGATGTTTGTAAAGAGCTGAGGGAATATATTATTGATGTTGTTTCAGAAAATCCGGGGCATTTAGGTGCGAGTCTTGGCGTTGTAGAGCTTACGGCTGCATTGCATTATGCATTTAATACACCTTTTGATCAGATAATCTGGGATGTGGGACATCAGGCCTATAGTCATAAAATTCTTACAGGAAGGAAAGATGATTTTTATAATAATAGAAAATATAAAGGCATTAGTGGATTTCCTAAAATGAGTGAGAGCGAATATGATTCTTTCGGGACCGGACATGCATCAACATCAATATCCGCAGCGTTAGGTATTACTGTTGCTGACAGGCAAAAGGGAATTGACAGGAATGTTATTGCAGTTATTGGAGACGGTTCTTTAACCGGAGGATTAGCTTTTGAAGGATTAAATAACGTTGGCATTGAACAAACAAATTTACTGGTAGTTCTGAATGATAATAATATAGCAATAGATGCGAATGTAGGAGCAATTAAAGAATATCTGGTGGATATAACCACATCCAGAACATATAATAGGGTCAAGAATGAAATTTGGAACTTATTAGGTAAAATTAACAAAATTGCTCCTAATGCCAGAGACTATGCTAAAAAGCTGGAAAACGGATTAAAATCAATTTTGCTTAGGCAAAGTAATTTATTTGAAGCTCTGAATTTCCGTTATTTTGGTCCTGTTGACGGACATGATGTTGTTCATCTAACTAACCTGCTGGAGGATTTGAAAAATATAAAAGGCCCTAAGTTACTTCATGTTCTAACCAAGAAAGGTAAAGGATTTAAGCAGGCAGAACTTAATCAGACAAAATTTCATTCACCGGGAAGGTTCAATAAAAATACAGGGGAAATACTGAAGGTTAAATCTGATAAGGATCAACCACCTCTTTATCAGGATGTTTTTGGGCATACTATATTTGATCTTGCAAAAATAAATGACAAAATTGTCGGAATTACTCCGGCAATGCCGTCAGGCTGTTCATTAAAAATAATGATGGATAAAATGCCTGAAAGGACTTTTGATGTTGGTATTGCTGAGCAACATGCTGTTACTTTCTCGGCAGGATTGGCCACTCAGGGATTATTGCCTTTTTGCAATATATATTCTACCTTTATGCAAAGGGCGTACGATCAGATAATTCATGACGTTGCCCTGCAAAAATTGCATGTAGTGTTTTGTCTTGACAGGGCAGGTCTTGTTGGTGCTGACGGTCCTACTCATCATGGAATTTTAGATATTGCCTATTTACGGAGTATCCCAAATATGATTGTTTCAGCTCCAATGAATGAGGAAGAGCTCAGAAATTTGATGTATACAGCACAGCTTAGAGATAATGGACCTTTTGCAATCCGATATCCAAAAGGACGGGGAGTAATTATACAATGGCAAAAACCATATAAGGAAATACCCATAGGTAAAGCAAGAAAAATTAATGAAGGTTTTGATATTGCTATACTTTCAATCGGGCATGTCGGAAATTTTGTGAGTGAGGCAATATTAAAGCTTGAACCTGAAAACATAAGTGTTGCTCACTATGATATGAGATTTGCCAAACCTTTGGATAAAGAATGTTTGCATGATGTTTTTAAAAAGTTTAAAAACATTATTACTATTGAAGATGGTACCATTGTTGGCGGATTTGGTAGTGCCGTTATAGAATTTATGTGTGAAAATGGATATCAGTCAACAGTTAAGAGACTTGGTGTCCCCGACAGGTTTATTGAACAAGGGGCACAGAAAGAATTATACAGAGAATGCGGTTTTGATTCTGAATCTATTTATCTTATTGTAAAATCTATGGTTAAAAAACAGGTTTTATCAAACGTAAGCTAACATCGCCAGGAAAAGATACAGTTTGATTTAGGTGAACCTTCTTCCGACAATTATTATATCATCAATTTGATCATGGTTACCTCTCCATTGCTCATAAGTATTTTCCAGAATTGTCTTTTGCTCTTCCATATTTTTGTTGTGTATGGAAATAAGTAATTTTCTAAGATTTGCAGTTTTAAACTTCTTGCACTCCTCACCTCCAAATTGATCAGCATAACCATCAGAAAATAAATAGACAGTGTCACCTTTTTTAGTTTTTATTTTATGATTTGTAAATTTCAATTCCTTACCTGTTGAATGACCAATAGAAAAACGATTAGCTTTTATCTCTATAATTTCTCCATTTTGAAAAAGTATTAAAGGATTAAATGCCCCGGCATATTCCAGCTCTCTGGATTCCGGAGTATATTTAACGAGGGCCAAATCCATACCATCTTTGACAGCTTCTTCACCTTTTTGGTGCAACGCATTAGCTACTTCTTCGTTTAAACGATCTAAAATTTCAGCAGGTTCATGTATGCCTTGTTCTATAACAATTTTGTTGAGTGATGTATAGCCTATGAATGACATGAAAGCACCCGGAACACCATGGCCGGTACAATCAATAGCAGCAAAAAATTCCTTGTCTGCCTGTGAAGTCATCCAGTAAAAATCTCCACTTACGATGTCTTTTGGCTTAAACAATATGAAAGTATCATCGAATGGAATATCAGGAGGAAGAATTGCAATTTGAATTCGTTTTGCATATCTGATACTATCTGTGATGTCTTTATTCTTTAATTCCAGTTCCTCATTTGCTACCGATAAAGCCAGGGTTCTTTCTTTAACTTTGGTTTCCAGTAGTCGCTTTTCCTTGATTAGGTTTCGCTCTCTTATCTTTATAAAGGTAATTATTGCTGTTATTATTATTAATGTTGCTGCAATAATAAACCATGCCCGCTGATAAAACGGTGCTAAGATCTGGAAACTGTATTCAACTGGTTTTGAATTCCAGACACCTTCACTGTTTTTTGCTATTACCTTAAATGTATATTTATTTGGAAGCAGAGAATAATTAATATATCTTTGGACAGAAACATCCTGCCAGTCAGAGTCAGAGCCTTCCAGAAAAGTTTTGTACCGTACCGCTTCAGGATTTGTCAGACAAATGCTGTGATAATCAAAGTGTATTGATTTCTGGGTGTGACCTAATTTCAAACCTTCGCTCATTTTCCTTTCTACCCCGTTAACAGTCATTTTTAAAATGTGTGTTAACGGCTCAATAGATTCTTTCTTTGATGAATCCGGTTTATACTTAGTGACACCGTTTACAGTTCCAAACCATAAATTTCCGTCATTATCCTTATAAGTTGCATTGCTTTTAGTTTCAATACCTACAAATCCGCTTGTCTTTGTATAGGTAAATATTTTATTTTCTGACGGGACTATTTTGTTCAGGCCCCTGTTAGTACCAACATATACATTATTATAATCATCAACATTAACGATATTTATCAGATTTGCCAGTAATCCGTCATTAATTGAATATCTTTTTATTAATGTGTCTTTCAAAACTAATACGCCCCGGGTTGCAGTACCTATCCAAATTTTATTGTCTTTATCCTCTGAAATGCAGGTAGGTGTTACCTCACTTTTTAAGTCATAAATTTTGCATTTGCCTTCTTTAATACAGGTTAATCCACCTTCAGAACCAACCCATAATGAACCCTGCGAGTCAATAAACAGAGATGTTATATCATTATTGGCAAGTCCTGATTCATGTGAATGCCTTCTAATATATTTTTTTGCATCAATATCAAATTGAAATAAACCTTCAACTGTTCCAATCCATAATTGATTTTTTTTATCAATTTCCAGAGCCTTAATACTATAAGACACATAACTATTAATATCAGGTTGACTGACAAATGATTGTAATTTGAGGTCAAATTTTATAATGCCCTGGTCAGCCGTAACAATCCAGATGTTTTTATCTTTATCCTGTCTGAAAAATCTGATCTCATTACTTATATAATTATTTGTTTGATTATAATGAATGAAGATTTTATTAGTATCAGCATTATTATATACAGTTATACCACCATTTGTACCAAACCAGATGTTATTATTAATGTCCTGAGTTATTGCCCAAACCTGGTCATTAATAAGTCCGTTTTCAGTTGAATAAGAAACAAATTGCTCACCTTTGAATATATCAAGCCCATGTTCTGTAGTACCAATTAATATATTACCTTCTTTGTCCTCCATTATACACCATATCTGGTTATCATGCATTCCATTATTTGTATTGTATACTTTGATACCGTCTTTACTAATTTTTGATATTCCACCTTTGCTCTTGTCCCTGTACCAATGACCTACCCAAATATTCCCCTGTCTGTCTTCAGATATTGCACTAACCCAGTTGGTAGCCAGGCCATCTTTATCGTCATAAATTCTGAAAGTATCTTTTAAAAAAACATATTCAATAAGTCCGCCATTATATGTGCCAAACCATAAATTTTTCCTGGAATCCTCGAACATTTTAGTAGTAATAAAATAAGTGCTGAATCCTTCATGCACAAAATTTTCAAAATTATTCTTTTCCTTATTGTATTTTTTTATACCAATATCGGTAACAAAAAACAAATTGCCGTCTGATGTGAGAAGACTGTGATAAATTCTGTCACTCAATCTTTTACCTTTGAAATGTTCGAGTTTTAATTTATTTACTTTGTTGTTAGGATTATAAAAAACATATGCTCCGTCACCCTCGGTAGTTAGCCAGAGTCTTTTATCTATATCCTGTGTAAATGAAGTTATATTATCTACTATTAAAGTATCTGGTAACTCAACAATTTCAAACTCATTATTAATAAATCTTGTTAGGCCGCCGCCTTCATGGCCAAGCCAGATATTGCCAAAAGAATCCTGATAAATGGTTCTGACTCCTCCTCCTGATAATCCGTCTTCAATTGTATAATTAGTGAAACTAATACCATTAAATTTTGAAACTCCTCCTTTAGTGCCAAGCCAGATATAGTCATTATCATCCTGCATTATTGAGAAGACTTTTGATTGTTCAAGACCCTCAATAACACTATAATTATCAAAGTAATATGTTTGTGCTGGAGTTATTAATGAAAGAACCAATAATCCATATAAAAAAATTATTCGTTCTAATGAACGAATAATTCCTGATTTTTTGAAGCTATTTACAGTTATCATTAAATCATAAAGTTAATTTTTTGAAATGAAGAAAAATGTGCCATTCTCATCTACCAAACCGGCTATTTTCCCAAACTTTGGTTTTTGCTGATTGTTTTTTTGCACTGCAATTACGACTTTGTTCACTATCGATTCTATTGGGATACAAGCATTTGGATTATTATGAAGGGTATTGGCAAAGGTCTTGGTAAACTGGGAATTATCAACTGCCAGTTCATATCCTGCGGATGAAAGAACCTGTGATGATTTTAATCTCGTTGCTTCCCAGTCGTTGCAGTTTCTTTGCTTTGGAATTTCTCGCATAGCCTGATAAAAAGTAGGACCTGATTCACAGGCATCAGTAACAACCAGAGTATGTACAACGTAATTAGCATATGATTGTAACGAAGCTCTCAAAGCATTAATATTGAAATATGTAAACTCATCATCTCTTTTTGCATCAATCGGTATCCAGTAGCCGGTTTCATTAATAAATTTGCCATGTCCCGCATACCAGATAAGTAAAGCATTTACTCTATTGGCCCTAACAAGGTCTCTTAATTCAATTGAAAAGAATTTTTCTAATTCCTTTTTTGATAAGTCTTTTTTATGAATGATTTTATTGACGTCATAATTTGATAACGCTGACCTCATTAAAGTTACATCTTTTGAGGGGCCATCCAAACTTGGGAATGTTTCATAATTAGAGTTTTCGATGAAAATTACCCAGGTTCTTCCCATAGGATTATTAGCTAAAATAGAAACTCCCTCGCGATTAAGATTATAGATTTGCTGTGTTTCATTATTATTAACATCAATTGCTCTTACAGTAAATTTGCTTTTATTCGTAATATTTATTGTTGCAGAAAACCTGGGATTAAATTCGTCAAGTTTAAAACTCGCTGAAATACCATCAATTAATATTGTTTTAATTAAACTTTCGTCAGCTATTTTGCCTTCAACATATAAATTGGGATCTTCAGTATCCAGATATATTTCACCGTCATCTGAAGCATATGGAGCTAAAATTCCAACCTTGGGAGGATCAATTTCTGATCTTTCTATCGTAAAAGTTTTATTCTGTATATTATTGTAGATATCAACAGCAGAAACTGTAAACATGTCCTTATTAGCTATATTTATATTTGCAAGGAATTCATATTCATCTCCCTCTTTTAAAAAAGGAACATCTTTATCATTAATCTGAAGCGATTTTATATCACTTTCATCAATTAACTTTCCTTTTATAGTTATGTCATCTTTATTTTTCGCAATTCTTACAACCAATTCATCAAAAGGCTCAGGATCAACAAGAACTATTTTAGGATTATTGTCTTCCCTGTTTAGCTCGTGCAACCTGTCTTTGGCAGAATCCAATAGTTTTCTGGCATTAACATCATATTCGGAGATTGATGCAAGGGTTTCATAATCTTTGATTGCAGCGTTGTAATTAGCTATTTGTTCATGAGAATAAGCCCTTTTATAAAATGCCTCTGAACATTTGTTATCTAATAAGATGACTTTGTTAAAATCGTTTATTGCATTTTGATGCTGGGCATAATCCTGGTAATATGTTCCGCGCACAAGATACATATCTATACTCTCGGGATTTATTAAGATATTTTTTGAAATATCATCAATTGCTTTTGAATATTGCATCATTTTAATGTATACCTTACTCCTGACAAGATATGCATCAGTATTATCCGGGTCTAAACCTATTGCCTTGTTGCAGTTTTCAATTGCCTGTTCGAGCTTATTCAATTTAAGCCTTAAATTAGCAAGTGCAATATAAGGATCAACATACCCTTTATTTTTGGCTATTGATTTTTGATAGTCAATTTCTGCCTGGTTATAATTTTTTAATTTTTCTGATACTAATCCATGGTAATAGTTGTTGTAAGCATTATCCTTTAATATTAAAGCTTTCTTGGCCATCGTTAAGGCGTTCAAATAATCCTCCAGTTCAATAAGTATTTTTACTTTCAGCTGTAAAGCTTCGAGATATTTGCTTTTTAATGCCAGGCTTTTTTCAATAAATTCCTTGGCCTCTTCATATTTGCCAAGCTTATAGTTTATTCTGGCTGCACCATAAAATATTTGAGGATCTTTCTGCTCAAATACTATGGCTCTGCTATAATCATCTGCCGCACTTTTATATTCATTTATTTTTTCAAATGCATCAGCTCTTTCAATGTATGCAATAGCGTAATCCGGATCCATTTCAATTGCCTTGGTAAATTGTTCAACGGCATCCTTATAATTTTTTGTAGCGACAAAATCTTTCCCTGCCTTGTAATACTGCTTGGCATTTTGACCAAACAAAAATACTGAGCACAGGATTAATATTAATTGTGTAAGTGCAAAATTCTTTTTCATAACTTGTGATTTAAGGTTTACTAATCCGCTACTGTTGTATATATTAAAGTTTTAGTGCAATTATTATGAGCGCTGTTTTTCTTTTCAAATATACAAAAAAAATCGAAAGAACTCAATTACAATTGAATATCTAATAATTATGAATTGTCTAAAAATGAATATTATGCATAAATATATCGATAATAAAATTCAGGTTCTGAATTTGTTTTTAAAGTATGTTATTGCAGTAAATTAATAATCTATCATTTGCCAGCATGATTTGCTGATCATATTCTTTTTGAATTTTCGGAGCATGTACCCCTGAATGAAAGTCCATATTACCTATAATAACACGTGCTTCATCCCATAAATTCCTTTGAATGAAACTCTCAACAAGCATTTTACCTCCCTCAACAAATATTGACTGAATTTCACGCTGAAATAGAATTTCTAATATTTCTTCCAGCAGTTGATCATTATAATTTACATTAATGAATTCTATATTCTTCCTTGAAGTAGCTTCTTTTTCAGTAAATACCAGGGTTTTTGTTGTTCCGTCAAATAGTTTAAGGTTTTGAGGCAACTTTAAAGTCCTGTCGAGAACGATCCTGACAGGGGGATTACCATTCCAGAGACGAATATTCAGCTGAGGATTATCAAGTAATGCTGTAGTTGTTCCAACCATTATTGATTGTTCTTCAGATCTCCACTTATGAACCAGTATTCTTGAGATGTTGTCTGAAATCCAATTAACCTTACCGGTTAGTTTTTCACTTCTGTCTTTATCAATATAACTATCATTAGTCTGAGCCCACTTTAGGATAATATACGGACGATTTTTACTATAGTAAGTAAAGAATCTTTTGTTTAATTTAACAGCTTTCTTTTCAAGGATTCCAACTATGACTTCAATCCCATTGTTTTTAAGTTTTTCCACTCCTTTTCCGGATACTATGGAATTTGGATCAATCGTACTTATTACCAACCTGGGGATATTGTATCTGATAATTATATCCGAGCAAGGAGGAGTTTTACCCAAATGTGAACAAGGCTCAAGATTAACATATAATGTTGACTTTTTTAATAGCGATTTGTCTTTAATTGAATTAATAGCATTTGCCTCGGCATGCTGATCACCAAATTTCCTGTGGTAGCCTTCACCAATTATTTTTCCATTATATACAATAACAGCTCCCACCATTGGATTAGTGCCTGTGTTTCCCTGTCCCATCTTTGCTAAATCAAGGCAGCGTTGCATATATTTTTCATCATCCAGATAAGTAGCCACACTAATTTGAATTTATTAAATTTGAAATATGAATGAAACACATAAAACGATTTCTGATATTGTTGCTTATATTAAGGTTAAACTTTTAAACTCATATCCTGAGCATGAAATAGAGAATTTTAGTTATTTGATTTTTGAATACCTGCTAAATTATACTAAAATTGATTTACATATCCATAGTAATGAAATAATTTCCAATAGTATTGTAAAAAAGATCTTTGAAATTACAAATGATCTGAAGAAAAATAAACCTATTCAATATATTTTTGGCAAAACTGAATTTTACGGACTTCCTTTCAAGCTATCTTCTAATGTCATGATTCCCAGGCAGGAAACAGAAGAATTAGTAAATTGGATTATTAAGGAAAATAGTAAAAAAAACATAAAAATCCTGGATATTGGTACTGGGAGTGGATGCATAGCTGTAGCATTAGCAAAATTTTTAAATAATTCAACTATTGAAGCAATGGATATATCTGAAAAAGCAATTGACCTGGCTGAAAATAATGCTAAATTGAATAAAGTTTATGTAAAATTTTACCTTTATAATATTTTACAGCATGAGGAGAATCAGATGCATACAAAATATGACATTATAGTAAGTAATCCCCCTTATATCAAGGAATCTGAGAAATCTATATTACCGCTGAATGTATTAAATTATGAACCTAAGGAAGCTTTATTTGTCCCTGACAGTGACCCTTTAATGTTCTACAGAGCTATAGCTAAATTCGGATTACAGAATTTAAGTAAGAAGGGAAAGATATATTTTGAAATTAATGAATCTCTGCCAGATGATGTTAAAAATGAATTATTCAAATATAGATACAAAAAAATTGAAACCAGAAAAGATATTAATGGAAAGTATAGAATGGTTAAGGCATATAGAAATTAATTTTTAATTTAGATGACAGAAAAATCCCCGGTTTTTTTTAGAGAAACACTACAAAAGATGAAATTGCTGTGTAGTAAGCAGGAAAAATGTACAAATGAAATAGAAATGAAACTTGCCAAATATAATCTTACGAAACAGGAAATTCAGAAGATAATAATGATTTTGTCCGGAGATAATTATATTAATGATGAACGGTATGCGATTTCTTTTGCACATGACAGGCTAAAGTTTAATAAGTGGGGTAAAATCAAGATTGAGCATCAGTTAAAACTTAAGAGAATAAAAGATATCCATATTTTAAAAGCGCTGGGGAGTATTGATAGTTCAGAGTATGCGCAAATAATTAAGTCAGAGCTATTAAAAAAATCTAAAAGAATAAGAACTTCAAATGCATTCGAAATAAAAAGTAAGCTTATGCGTTTTGGTCAGTCTAAAGGCTTTGAAACAGAACTATTATTTAATGTTATTGATGAACTATTAATAAATCAGTAATAAATTAGCAAGAACATTTATTTTTTATATTATTACCATTAAAAAAAGTTTGAAAATTTGTCACCCAAAAATTAATCATCAATTATGATAACTACAGAGCAGATAAAGGAACTTATGGAGCGCGGGGAAGAGTTAAGGAGGCATCTTTGACATTGAGAAAAAGTTAGTGCAGATTAAGCAAGAAGAGGAAAAAACTCACGATCCTGATTTCTGGAATGAGCCGAAAGAAGCGGAAAAGCATTTAAAGTATATATCTTCTATCAAGAGCTGGACAAATGCGTTCAAAGAAGTAAAGAACAGCATTGATGATTTAAAGGTTATACTCGATTTTCATAATGAGGGGGAAGCCACGGAAACAGATATAGAAGATCAGTATAATAAATCATTGAAGCTCATTGAAGATCTTGAATTTAAGAATATGCTTGGGAATAGGGAGGATGAGTTAGGGGCATTATTAAAGATTAATGCAGGAGCAGGTGGTACAGAGAGTCAGGATTGGGCTGAAATGTTAATGAGGATGTATATCAGGTGGGGAGAAAGAAATAAATATGAAGTGAAGGAAGTCAGCTATCTTCAGGGTGATGATGCAGGAATAAAATCTGTAATACTTGAATTTCTAGGGGACTTTGCATACGGATATCTTAAAGGGGAGAGTGGAGTGCACCGCCTCGTGCGTCTTTCACCATTCGATGCCAATCATCGCAGGCACACTTCATTTGCCTCTGTGTTTGTATCTCCTATAGTAGATGATTCTATTGAAATAATTATTAATCCTGCTGATTTGGAATGGGATACTTTTCGTTCAGGCGGAGCAGGGGGCCAACATGTTAATAAGGTTGAAACCGGTGTGCGTGTTAAGCATCTGCCATCAGGTATTGCAGTAGAAAATACGGAATCACGTTCACAAACAAAGAACAGGGAAAATGCTATGCGTGTTTTAAAGTCGCATCTGTATGAAATTGAGCTGAGGAAAAAGAATGAAAAACAAGCCGAGGTCGAAGGGAAAAAGAAAAAAATTGAATGGGGCTCACAAATCAGAAGTTATGTGATGCAACCTTACAAGCTGGTAAAAGACCTTCGTTCGGGCTATGAAACTTCAAATGTTCAGGCAGTGATGGATGGAGATTTGAATGATTTTATAAAATCCTATCTAATGGAGTTCGGAAAACAGTAATGCTTACAATATATCATAACCCGAAGTGTAAAAAAAGCCGCGAAGGGCTGAAGTACTTGCAAACTAAAGGAATTGCCCTGGAAGTTGTGAATTATATTAATAATGGAATATCAGAACAGGAATTGAAAGAAATTATAAAAAAATTAAATCTCAGTCCCTCTGATATTGTCCGTAAGCAGGAAGATTTATATAGAAAAGAGCTGAAGGGGAAAAATTTTACTGACATAGAATGGATGAAAATTTTAGTGGAAAATCCCAGACTTATTCAGCGGCCGATAGTAGTTGCAAAGTATAAAGCAGTAATTGCGCAACCTCCGGACAAAGTTGAAGAACTTTTGTAAATTTGAAACCATTATATTTTATTTATTATCTATTTTAATACTAATTAATTATGGACCTAAGAATTGAAAAAGACACAATGGGTGAAGTTAGAGTTCCTGCTGATAAATATTGGGGAGCTCAAACTCAGCGTTCGAAAGAAAATTTCGAAATCGGCCCTTCGGCTTCAATGCCCATAGAAATCATCAGGGCATTCGGATACCTTAAAAAAGCAGCAGCTTATGCAAATCATAAACTTGGGATATTAACTGATAGAAAAAAAGATTTAATATCACAGGTATGTGATGAAATAATTGACAGTAAGCTTGATGATCATTTCCCTCTGGTAGTGTGGCAAACGGGTTCAGGTACACAATCAAATATGAATGTAAACGAAGTGATTTCCAACAGATCTCACATACTTAATGGAGGTAAACTGGGAGTAGGAGACAAACTAATTCATCCAAATGATGATGTTAACAAGTCACAATCATCGAATGATACTTTCCCTACTGCTATGCATATTGCAGCATATAAGATGCTTGTAGAGACTACTATTCCGGGAGTAAGGCTTCTTAAAAATACACTGGAGGACAAATCAAAACAAATGAGGGATATAGTAAAAATTGGCCGAACTCATTTTATGGATGCAACTCCATTAACATTAGGACAGGAATTTTCAGGCTATGTATCTCAACTGGAACATGGATTGAAAGCGCTTGAAAACACATTGGAACACCTTTCGGAATTAGCTCTTGGAGGAACGGCCGTAGGTACAGGCTTGAATGCTCCTAAGGGCTATGATGTTGAAGTAGCTAAATTTATTGCTGATTTTACAGAATTGCCTTTTAAGACAGCGCAAAATAAATTTGAATCTCTTGCTGCTCACGATGCAATTGTAGAAACACATTCTGCATTGAAACAACTGGCGGTAAGTCTGATGAAAATAGCTAATGATATAAGAATGCTGGCATCAGGACCTCGCTCAGGGATAGGAGAATTGATAATTCCTGCTAATGAACCGGGGTCATCTATTATGCCCGGCAAAGTTAATCCGACACAAATTGAAGCAATAACTATGGTATGTGCTCAGGTGATGGGTAATGATGTCACAATTTCAATAGGAGGAAGCAATGGACATTTTGAATTGAATGTTTTTAAAACTGTTATGATTTCCAATTGTTTACAGTCAGCCAGATTGCTTGGAGATGCCTGTGTGTCATTTGCAAATAAATGCGTTAAAGGTATTAAACCAAATGAACCAAAAATCAAAGAGTTGCTTAGGCAATCATTGATGCTGGTAACGGCCTTAAATCCTCATATAGGATATGAAAATGCAGCAAAAATTGCCAAAATGGCTCATGCTGAAAATACAACTTTAAAACAGGCTGCTTTAAAGTCAGGTTTAGTGGAAGAAAAGGATTTTGATAAATGGGTTGATCCCAATAAGATGACAGGATCATTTTAAGTGGGTAATCCTGTTAAAGTAAGCTGGAAAAAGATATGAAAGAAAAGTTATTTGAAGATTTTCCCCCAACATCAAATCAGGACTGGGAATCACGTATTAAAGAAGATTTAAAAGGTGCGGATTATATAAAGAAATTGGTTTGCAGAACAGTTGAAGGAATTAATATTAAACCCTATTACAGAGCAGAAGATCTTGACAATTTAAAATACCTGGAGACATACCCTAATGATTTTCCATATGTTAGAGGCAATAATATTAAGAATAACAGTTGGGATATTAATCAGGAAATTCTGGTTGATGATTTTGAAAACGCAAATGAGGCGGCATTACATCTTATAAATAATGGAGTAAATTCAATATGTTTTAATTTTTCACGTATAAAAGTTATTAACCGTGAGAAATTTTTTGCCCTTTTAGAAGATGTGGATATCGCAAAATATGTTTTAAATTTTAAAGTCGGGGGTAAAGCTACGGTTTTTCTGGATTTTATAAATTCACTGGTTAGATCAAGGGATGAAGAGCCTGGTAAAATAAGAGGGCTTGTTGATTATGATCCTTTGGGAGAGTATACTTCCTCCGGAGGGTTCTATGAAAGTGAAAAGGATGATTTTACAGAGGCTCAGTCTTTAATAAATTGTGCTGAATCTTATTTACCTGGTTACAGGGTCATAGCAATTAATGGTACAAGGTTTAACAATGCCGGCGCCTCTATTGTTCAGGAGCTGGGATTTAGTCTGGCAATCGGTAGTGAATATCTATCTAAACTGACAGACCTTGGTTTAAAGGCCAAAAATATCACTAATCATTTGCAATTTAATTTTGGCACAGGCTCTAACTTCTTTATAGAAATTGCGAAATTCAGAGCTGCAAGATTATTATGGGCCAGGATTGTGGAAGCTTATAGTCCGGATGATATTGAATCTGCAGCAACATATATTCATGCCGAAACTTCAACATGGAATAAGTCAATATATGATCCCTATGTAAACTTATTGAGGAAAACTACCGAAGCTATGTCAGCAATAATAGGAGGGGTAAATTCTTTGACTGTAAATCCATACGACAATATCTATCGCCGGTCGTCGGAATTTTCAAAACGAATTGCCAGAAATGTTCAGCATATTCTAAAAGAGGAAGCTTATTTTGAAAAGATTGTCGATCCTGCTTCAGGTTCGTACTTTATTGAAAACATTACCGACTCTGTTGCAGAAAAAGCATGGGATATTTTTCTTAATATAGAAGAAATGGGCGGTTTTCTGAGTGCTGTCAAAGACGGATATATTCAATCAGAGGTTAATAAAACTGCTGATATACGAAGCAAAAATATTGAAAAGGGAGATGAAGTATTATTGGGAGTAAACATGTATCCAAACTTTGATGAACAGGTTAAGGATGAAATTGATATATCACTTGTACATAAGCAGGACAGAAGTAATATCATAGAAAATGGACAAAAATCGGGAATAGGCAGGGGTGCGGAAGAATTTGAAAAACTCAGGCTGCAAACTGAGAACAGTGATAGTAAAAGGCCGGTAGTCTTTATGTTAAAATATGGTGACCTGGTAATAAGCAGGGCAAGATCGGTATTTGCGAGTAACTTTTTTGCCTGTGCGGGTTATGAAATTATTAATCATCCGGTAGTGAATACCATTAAAGAAGGAATTAAAGAGGCTATCGAAAGCAAAGCAGATATAATTGTGGTTTGTTGTTCAGATAATGAATATATTTTAATAGCACCTGAGGTTTTCAGGGAATTAGGCAAAAAGGCAATAATAGCTGTTGCTGGATACCCTGATTCTGTTGATAAACTGAAAGAAGTTGGTATTGAACATTTTATACATAAGAAGTCCAATCTCTTAAATGAATTAAAAAAGTTTCATAAGATACTGAAGATTGTTAATGATTAATTAGGTTAAAGAATATAGTAAACTTATATGCGGCCGGAATTTAAAAATATAGATTTCAGAAAGAAGGAAAAGGACAAAATACCATCCTCTGAATGGGAGAAGCAGAACAATATTAAACATGAATGGAGAACAGCTGAACAGATTTCTGTTAAGCCCGTATATAACAGATTTGATCTGGAGGAATTTGAACATTTGAATTATGCGGCCGGCATACCACCATTTCTACGTGGTCCGTATGCAACTATGTATGTTATGAAGCCATGGACAATAAGACAGTATGCAGGATTTTCAACAGCGGAGGAATCCAATGCTTTTTATATGAGAAATCTTGCATCCGGCCAGAAAGGATTATCTGTAGCTTTTGACTTAGCTACTCACCGTGGATATGATTCCGACCATAAGAGGGTTGTCGGGGACGTTGGCAATGCCGGAGTTGCAATTGATTCGGTGCTTGATATGAAGATCCTTTTTGACCAGATACCTTTGGATATTATGTCAGTTTCTATGACGATGAACGGAGCGGTTTTACCGGTTATGGCATTTTATATTGTTACTGCACTGGAACAGGGAGTTAAACTGGAAGATCTGAGCGGCACTATTCAAAACGATATTCTTAAGGAATTTATGGTGAGAAACACTTATATCTACCCGCCTGCTGAATCCATGAAAATCATTGCTGACATTTTTAAGTATACATCCAGAAATATGCCCAAGTATAACAGTATCAGCATATCAGGATATCATATGCAGGAAGCAGGAGCTACTGCGGATATTGAGCTGGCCTATACACTGGCAAACGGATTGGAATACCTGCGTACAGGAATGGATGCAGGATTAAATATTGATAATTTTGCTCCAAGAATATCATTCTTCTGGGCTATTGGAATGAATTACTTTATGGAAATCGCAAAATTGAGGGCTGCCAGATTATTATGGGCAAAGATAGTGAAGCAGTTTAATCCGGCTAATCCAAAATCACTTGCATTACGAACACATTGTCAGACCTCAGGCTGGAGCCTTACCAAGCAGGATCCTTTTAATAACATTTCACGAACATGTATTGAAGCTATGTCAGCTATATTAGGGCATACCCAATCCCTTCATACTAACGCCCTTGATGAAGCAATTGCCCTGCCTACTGATTTTTCCGCACGTATTGCCAGAAATACTCAAATATTTTTACAGGAAGAAACTGGAATTACCAGGCCTGTTGATCCATGGGGAGGTTCATATTACATAGAATACCTGACACATAAGCTGGTACACCGGGCATGGAAATATATTCAGGAGATTGAAGAGTTGGGAGGAATGGTAAAGGCAATAGAAAAAGGTATACCAAAAATGCGGATTGAAGAAGCTTCGGCACGTAAGCAAGCAAGGATAGACTCTGGTAAAGATATTATTATAGGAGTTAACAAGTATAATCAAAGCTATTCTGATTCCATTGATATACTTGAAGTTGATAATTCTGCTGTAAGGGAAATCCAGATAAAAAGACTTAAGAAACTTAAGAAAGAAAGAGATAATGACGCTGTAAAATCATCACTGGAGAAAATTACATCGGCTGCCCGGACAGGTAAGGGAAATATGCTGTCGCTTTCTGTAGAAGCAGCAAAACGAAGAGCCACTCTTGGGGAAATATCCAGTGCAATTGAAAAAGTATATGGAAGATATAAAGCGGAGATACATTCTATATCAGGGATATATTCAGCAGAAACAACAGATGATGGAAATTTCAGGAAAGCCAGGGAACTATGTAAGGTATTTGCTGAAAAGGAGGGAAGGCAGCCTCGGATTATGGTTTCAAAAATGGGGCAGGATGGCCATGACAGAGGAGCTAAAGTTGTAGCTACCGGTTTTGCTGATATAGGATTTGATGTTGATATCGGACCTTTGTTTCAGACTCCGCATGAAGTATCCCAACAGGCTGTTGAAAATGATGTACATGTTTTGGGCGTGTCAAGTCTGGCTGCAGCCCATAAAGCTCTTATCCCGCAACTTATGCTGGAACTAAAGAAACTTGGAAGAGATGACATAATGGTGATTGTCGGGGGCGTAATTCCGGCGCAGGATTATGATTTTCTTTATAATACTGGAGTAATTGGCATATTTGGGCCGGGTACTCCGGTATCTGTTACAGCTATTAAGATACTTGAGATACTTATTGACAATCATTAATATGATATTTCCGGAACTTAGTGTAACTTTGGATTATATAATTTAATACGGTTTTTAATATAAAAGTAAACTTTATGACTGAACAAAAAATATCTGACGGTCAGGGACTTGGAATTGCAGGACTCGTTCTGGGAATTCTGGCAATCCCTCTTGGTATTATTCCATGTACGTTTTTTATAGCACTGATATTTGGTGTTGTTGGTATTGTGCTTAGTTCAATTGCACTGTCTCAGGCCTCCAGGCATAAGGCAGCTAAAGGATTAATAATCGCTGCCTTAGTATGTTCAATTTTAGGTACCGCCTTTGCAATGTTTTGGGGCTTAACTTTAGGTAGAGGAGCAAAGGTTTTTGAGAAAGTAATGAAAAAGGAATTCCGTGAAGAGTTTGGAAAAGAGTTTGAGGATGCATTTGATAGTTTCAGTGAAGAGATGGAAGACGTATTGGAAGAATTGGAAGAAGATTTAGATGATGAGGCGGATACATTAGAGAAAAATTTGGAAGAGGCAAATGAGGAATCGGATTTATAGAGAATCCTATATCAAGATTAACTTAATTTTTGGGGTAATAATTTTATTAATCTTTATTTACTCCGGAATTTTTTCTACTGAGAAACAAAATCATCCCATACCCTCATTTTATTTAGAAATTTCAGGTGAAAGGCCGCTTTCATCGGGCTTGTCCGGCAGCTTTTCTGAAATTATAAGAGGAAATTTCAATAATGCAAAGAATTATAATATTTACGGGATGAGGATATTTATTTTTTTTGCAGCACAGTTATTTTTTAGAATAGTTTTCTCATTTATTTATCACTATAAAATATTATTTCATAGGCTCGTAATTCTTTCTGATTGCACTATTTCTTCTTTATTTTTTATTACCTGTTTTTGGCCCTTTATATTAAATATACTTAACCATATTTAATATTTATTTGATAAAAGATCCTGCAAACTATAGCTTTCTCCTATCCTGATACCTTTCTCAGTCATTTGCAAATTACAGCATTCAATATTAATATCATGCTCAAATAATAATGAGTATTTATTTTTGTATGCTTCATTAAGGAATGCTTTCTTTTCATCAAAAGAAATTAAAGGGCGGGTATCAAATCCGCAAATCCAGGATAAGGGGATATGTGCTGATGTTGGAATGAGATCTGCAACAAATACAATAGTTTTATTATTGTATTTAATGAAAGGTATAATTTGGCCATCAGTATGACCATTATACAATCGTAAATAAACACCTGAAATTAATTCAATATTTTTTTCAATTAAATAAAGTTGCCCGCTTTCATTAACAGGAAGAAAATTTTCTTTAAGTATTGAAGACTTTTCACGTTGGTTTGGATTCATTGCCAAATCCCATTGCTGTTTACTAATCCAGTATTTAGCATCAGCAAAAGTAGGTTTCAATGAATTCTTTTCATCATATTCGACAGCTCCTCCACAATGGTCAAAATGTAAATGTGTTAAAATAACATCGGTAATATCATTTGAAGTAATACCAATTTTTTCTAAAGAGTCTTTAAGTGTATGAATATCGTTGAGATAATAGTATCCAAAAAATTTATCATCCTGTTTGTTGCCAATGCCGGCGTCAATAAGAATTTTTCTGTCTTCGGCGATAATAAGCAGACAATTCATTGACAGGTTGCATAGATTATTTTCATCGGCCGGGTAGGATTTATTCCATAGTGATTTTGGAACAACACCAAACATTGCACCTCCGTCAATCTTAAGATTTCCAGTTTCTATTCTATGAATTTTCATATTCATTTCATATCCATTTATATTAATAATATCTTAAAAAAGGCTGATAACAGGCCAGTATGCTTTATATATAAACAAAACTAACCAGACAGTATTTAAATTAATATAAGAAATCATCATAGGGATATCTGGTAATATGAATTTTTTTCACCTTTTTATAAAGTAATTTTTTTAATTCTCCTATATTTTCTTTTTCAGTTGCTGAAATAAATATGCAGGGAGAATTATTTTTCGAAATCCAAGTGTTTTTAAGTTCATTAAGTGTTATATTTTCTTTGGTTTTAGGTGTAAGGTCGTCCTCATCCTTTTTGATATAATTAAAGGCATCAATTTTATTGAAAATCAGATATGTTGGTTTGTTATTAGCATTTATTTCATAGAGAGTTTGATTAACAATATTAATCTGTTCTTCAAAATTGGCATGGGATATATCTACAATATGAAGCAGCATATCAGCTTCCCTTACCTCATCAAGTGTTGATTTAAAAGATTCCACAAGATGATGAGGCAATTTTCTTATGAAACCTACAGTATCTGAAAGCAGGAAAGGCAGATTTTCAATTACCACTTTTCTAACTGTAGTATCTAAAGTTGCAAAAAGCTTGTTCTCGGCAAATATTTCCGATTTGCTTAATAAATTCATAATTGTGGATTTCCCGACATTTGTATAACCTACCATCGATATCCTTACTAATTTACCCCTGTTTTTTCGTTGAGTTGATTTTTGTTTATCGATCTTTTTAAGCTGTGATTTTAATTTTGCAATTTTATTTCTGATAATTCTGCGGTCTGTTTCTATTTCAGTTTCACCTGGCCCCCGCAAACCAATGCCTCCTCTCTGACGTTCAAGGTGAGTCCACATTCCGGTTAATCTTGGCAAGATATATTGATACTGCGCAAGTTCAACCTGCGTTTTGGCATGCGCGGTTTTAGCACGTCTTGCAAAAATATCCAGGATAAGGTTTGTTCTGTCTAGTATCCGGATGTTTAATTCCCTTTCGATGTTTCTTATCTGACTTGCAGAAAGCTCATCATCAAAAATTACGATGTCAATATCATTTGTTTTAATATATTGCCTTATTTCTTCAAGCTTACCTGTACCGATAAATGTCCTGGGATTAGGGATTTCCAGTTTTTGTATAAATCGCTTTATAGGAATGGCCCCGGCAGTTTCTGCAAGAAATGCCAGTTCCTTTAAGTAATCATTAACTTCATACTCAGTATTGGAGGGATTAATGATTCCTATAAGTATTGCTTTTTCCTGTTCGGTTTTTGTATAATATTCTCCCATTGCATTGATCAGCCTTTATTTGATATGGTAACTGTTATGCCTGATTACATCCCTGATTGAATTTTTCAGCGCCTCGCTGCAATTATTAATCATTTCAAAATCGTCAGGAAATGGCAATGGTTCAACCTCAATTAATCTAAGTGTTTCCCTGTCAAGGGCTTCAATATCTCCAATTGCCCTTGCTGAAAGGTGTTCAAAATAGGTTGATGCCGCAACAGGATCTTTTGTAATAATGCGTTTTGGCATTGCAGACATAATCTCAATTTCTCCTTTGATATTAACTGATTTTTCCTGGCGTCTTTCAACAACAGTACAGCTTAAATCTTTATATTTTTTTACCTTAATATCATTTCCTACACTATCTTTTATAACATTACCATTTTTATCAAGGACATATTCGAATCCGTCTTCAACAGTAGCTTTTACAATACGGTCTTTTGTTTTTACCATTTCAGGCGAAACATCAATAATCTGAAGTTTTATATCTATATAATAATCATATTTAACATTTCTGTCAAGCGGTTTTAAATGATATTCAATCCATTCATTGTCCAGTCCGCTTGTATTAAACGCCAGCAGATTATCCATGAAATCGTCAGATAATCTGAGATGGGTATTATTATTAGTATTTATCAGCACTCTGCTAATACCTTTGTATCTTGCTTCTTCCAATAGATTGTTTATATCAGGGTAGTTACCTTCCTTATAATCATCTGCCTTTTTCAGCTCATAATATGCCTCACGGTATGATTCTTTTGTGTCATCAGCCATCAGTTTTTTCCCGTGCTGATAGAAGTATTCAGCTGCTTTTGATTTTGATTCAACAATTTCTGCATCATAATCGGTATATTCATAATTAACATATTGTCCACCTATTTTTAAAGGCAAAACCTTTTTTACTTTGGCTTGCCTTGACTTCAATATTGAATATTTCTGAAATATCTCATCCCATGTATTTGGTGTCCCTTCCATTTTTAAATACTTTATTCTTTCCAGGTCCCTGTCATTCGCAAGTACATATGCTTTATCCAGGTAAATGGCATCTTGCTCACTATTAGGATTTTTTATTAACTTTTTAACAGATTTATTAATTACGCCATCATAGTTTTCACGCTGCATCAATTTTTTTGTTGAACCACAGCCTGCAACAACAACTAAGATTAGCGCTGTGTAAAATAATTTTTTCATATTTCTATATTAAGTAGAACAATCTGATTAATTCTATACTAAAGTTATAAAAACAAATATTATCTAAATAATTATATTTGATTATAAATTTAGATAAAGTCTGGAAATAAAAAACCCTGATTTCACAATCAGGGCTTTACTTTTTTTTTGCGCTTTATTGCAAGACAAAAACGATTGGAAATGTAAACTGAACTTTCACAGGTCTTCCTCTTTGTTTTCCTGGTTGCCATTTTGGTGAAGAATTTACTACTCTAAGAGCTTCTTTGTCAAGAGCAGGATCGACTCCCCTTATTACTTTTGAGTCAACAACATTGCCTTTTGAATTTACAGCAAATTGAACAAAAACCCTTCCACTTATTCCGTTTTCAGCAGCAATCTCGGGATAGCGCAAATTTTGCTGTATCCATATGCGGAAAGCATTTTGATCCCCTCCTCTAAATTGTGGCATATCTTCTACAATAATAAAAACTTCTTCTTCTCCAGCTTCTTCCTCCTCAAACGGCATAAAATCCATCTCAAGGTCCTGATTACCTTCCATATCATCCATCTCCAGCTGGTCATCAAGTTCAACATCGTCCTGAACAATATTAAGAACTTCAATAACTTGTGGAGGAGGAGGAGGAGGAGGAGGTTGTTCTTCCAGTTGCCTGGTTATTTGCACCATTTCTTCATCACCTACATCTTCATCAAGCATTTCAAGGGCACCTCCCTTTGATGGTCTGGTTGTCCATTCAAATGCAAGTAGCACTATAGCCAGCACTATTACCAGACCAAGTTCCAGAAAAAGAGGTCTGTTTGTCTCCAAATTTGCCTCTTTAGTTTTCTTTGCTTCCATTATTTAATAAAGTTTTATTGCTCAAATTTACAGAATAAAAAAATAATTTCCAAGAATTCCTGGGATACTATCCCATAAGTTATTATAATAATGGGATACTATCCCAAACTGATATAATTAATAACGTGAAAGTATCCATTATTATTACAGGAAAATTTATATTTTTGCTGTGGGTTATGGGGATGTAGCTCAGTTGGCTAGAGCGCGTGAATGGCATTCACGAGGTCAGGGGTTCGATTCCCCTTATCTCCAC
>CBFCXR010000023.1:0-22592 GCA_965602045.1 uncultured Bacteroidales bacterium
CTGTCCCCTCTGTCCCCTCTGTTTTTTCCCCTTCACTCCAAAAAAAAGCTCCGGACAAAGCCCGGAGCCTTTCTAATCTAATTATTAACCCCATTATGAAACCTACCTATTTATCTTTTAGTTCTAACAACTAATTTAGTAACTCAATAGGCTAGAAATCAGAATCTAATTTAGTAATTTGTAGCGTTTGGAATCAAATTAATTATTAACAGTCGTGAATAAGTCTCAACAAATTGAAATACAACATGATAAGAATTTTTCCGACTTAATATTAACAGTATACAAATAAAAGTATGAATTAATCATTCAGGATATTCATAAATATTTATTAATAAATAAAAAATAACTATTATTTTGCCTAAAAAATTAAAATCATGGCTGATTTAACAACAAAATATCTCGGGCTGGAGTTAAGAAATCCGGTTATTGTGGGAAGCTCAGGACTTACTAATAATTTGGAAAACATTAAAAAGATAAATAAACATGGGGCAGGAGCTGTTGTGCTTAAATCCATTTTTGAAGAACAAATTTTGTATGAATCAAAGAAAGCTGTAACGAGTGCGGATTTGAATTTGCACCCTGAAGCCTTTGATTATATTTCGAACACTGTTAAGGATAGAAGCATGCAAAGTTATTTGGATCTGATAGAGAAAGCGAAGAAGGAAGTTTCAATTCCTGTAATAGCAAGTATTAATTGCATGTCTGATCTGGAATGGGTGCCGTTTGCCAGGAAAATGGAAGAAGCAGGGGCGGATGCTCTCGAATTAAATGTATTTATAACTGATTTCAAAGAAAGTACTTCTGTTGAGATTGAGGAATCTTACTTCAGGTTAATTGAGAAGGTTAAAGCACAGGTTAATATTCCCATAGCAATTAAACTTGCTCCGTTTTTCACAAATATACCTCAAATACTTATTGGTTTGAGTAATACAAAAGTTTCGGGATTAGTATTGTTCAACAGATTTTATAATCCTGATATTGATTTGAAAAAAATGACTATCGCTCCTTCAAACATGTTAAGTTCTCCTTCTGAAATATCCGGAATTATAAGATGGCTTGGGCTGGTGTCAGATATGATTTTTTGTGATATATCGGCAACTACCGGTATTCATGATGGTGAAGGGGCAGCAAAACTTATTCTGGTGGGAGCAACAACTATCCAGATTTGCTCTGTTTTGTATAATAATGGTATAGAGTATATAACAACTATAATAAATCAATTGGATAATTGGTTAAACAGCAACGGATATAAACATATAAATGAGATAAGAGGGAAATTTGTTTCTAAATCTTTTAAGGAAAGACAGCAGTTTGCCCGTTATCAATATATGAAATATTATTCCGGGCAGGACTAGAAAATATATGTGGTAATATTTAGTCCTGTTAGTTTAAAAGTGCCGGAGTGATTTATTAAGTTGATTGGGATTGTTTTTAGAGGCTTTTGCAAGCAAATATTCGCATTAAATATTTATGGAGTACTATTTTACTGGCTTCTCATACTCAACATATTTAAAAGTGGAGTTTGAAAGGATATCTTCCAGTATTTGCCCTGCTTCAAGTGTGTCTTCATCATTTTCTTCAAAGTGCCAGTTAATATTTACTATTTTAAATTGAGTGCTGATATCAAGTTTTCTCAATAATTCAAGAAGTACTTTAGCTGATGCTGTATTAGTATAATCCATTATTAAATCCAAAGTTATTTCTTCAGATTCCAGTTTGCCAATCCATTCAATAACAGGACCGTAGAAATCTCTTACATTTTCCGGATAGGAATTACCTGCCATGGTTAGTTTCCCATCTGAATGGAATTCTACAAAAGGAGTTTTTTGCGTTGGCTCGATTATCAGATCATTCATTATATAAGATTTAGAGTATGATTTTAGTATTTTAACGTATCAATTTATAATAAGATTCAATAATTGATAAAAAACTTTATTAGTTTGATTAATTTTCAATTATTTAAGGCTAGCATTATAAAAATTATGTTGAGAAAGTTATAGATATTCAATTTTTTGGGTGGAAGATGGGACTCGAACCCACGACCCCTGGAACCACAACCCAGTGCTCTAACCAGCTGAGCTACATCCACCATATATAATCTTATGATATTTACTACATTATTCCCAAAGATGCAGAACCTGATGCTTTGAATTAATAGCCCGTTAATAAAACATTCATTGCATTTTTGCGGGTTCAAATTTAAATATCTTTTAAGATATTATAAAATTAATTGCAAATAATTTATTAAATAGAAAAATCTTATATTTATAGTTCAGAAGGCTGCAGATATTATGTAAGCTTATGTAAAATTAATTAACTGAATAGTACAAATGGTTGTCTATAGAGTTTCAGACAAAAAGACACAAAAAGAATTTCACAAAGTCCCGAAAGTATTATACAGAAATGATAAGAACTGGATATGCCCGTTAAATATTGAAATTGAGAAAATATTTAATCCTCAGAAAAATATATGTTTTAAACATGGTGATGCTGAGAGATGGATATTAAAAAGTAAGTCAGGTAAGTTAATTGGCAGGATTGCAGCATTTTATGACGACAGAAAGGCATATAATAACTGGCAGCCTACGGGAGGAATCGGATTTTTTGAATGTGTGGATGACAATATGGCTGCAACATTGCTTTTTGATACGGCAAAGGAATGGTTAAAAGAAAAAGGAATGGAAGCTATGGACGGGCCTATAAATTTCGGGGAAAATTTTTTTCATTGGGGATTGTTAATTGATGGATTTTCAGTGCCTGTATATGGCATGCCTTATAATTACAGCTACTATAAAGATTTATTTGAAAAGTATGGATTTAAAACATATTATGAAGAATATAGTTACTACAGGACAGCTGATAAACCATATCCCGAAAGAATGATAAGATGGGCAGAGTTTATTGCTAGTAAACCTGAATATTCTTATCAATCTTTCAAGTTTAATGAAAAGGAGAGATTTATTAATGATATAGTAAATGTTTACAACACAACATGGTCGGAATTTTTAGAAAGTTATACTGTTTTAAAATACGAAGATGTAGAATTATTAATAAATGAGTCAAAAGAAATTATCGATGAAGATTTTATTTGGCTTGCCTATTATAAAAATAATCCAATTGCATTTTTAATAGCTATACCTGATGCTAATCAAATACTAAAATCGGTTAATGGAAAACTAAACTTTTGGAGTATAATTAAATTGATATATTTAAAGAACAGAAAGAAAATAAGCCGATCCAGGGTAACAATATTTGGCGTAGTGCAAGCGTATCAGAAATCGGGAGTACTAGCAGCTTTGTTTTTACAATATCAAAAAGCAATATTAAAAAAACCACAGTATAAAACTATTGAATTATCATGGGTTGGAGATTATAATCCCAAAATGATCAAAGTCTATCAACAAATTGAGGCTACGAAATATAAAACACATATAACATACAGATATCTTTTTGACAGAAGTGCCGAATTCAAACGATTCACAAATGAACCGTTAAAAATTAACGCCACAAAAAAATAAATTACAGGAATTATTTTGTGATTTTTCATCAATGTAGTATCTTTGCAAGCCTTTAATTATGGATATTGCATATTTAAATTAATATAATGAAAAAGGACATACATCCAAAAAATTACAGACTTGTCGCTTTCAGGGATATGTCAAACGGATTTACTTTTGTAACACGTTCTACTGCACCATCTAAAGATAAAGTTAAGCTGGAAGATGGTAAAGAGTATCCGTTAGTAAAACTGGAGATATCGAATACATCACATCCATTTTATACCGGTAAAATGAAATTTGTTGATAGTGCGGGACGAGTTGACAAGTATTATAGTAAATATAAAGAACACATTGATAAGAAAAAGAAAGAATAATTTATTTGAAGAACTTATTTATTAAGCCCCGTTTTTTTACAATTTGAAATTTTGGGGCTTTTTTTGTGTAATTTTGTCAGATTAAAAATATTAATAAAATTTTAAAAGTGTGGCAACTATAAATTACATCTTGTTTGATAACAATAGCTGGGAAAATTTTCTTCCTTTAACTTTTACAAAACCGTTAGCTGAAATTCGATTTGGCATTTTAACAATAAAGGAGAAATGGGAACATTATTTGAAGTCTGAATGTTCATATTTAACAAAACCATATCTGGGAGCAAAATATAAAACCGTGTATTACCGGGATAATATCTTAATTAACAGCTCGGTATTACCAAATGCCGAAATATTGTCAGAAATACAGAATCTTAATACAAATGAAGTACTTGTAAAAGACGGAATTATCGTTGCAGCAAGGAATTCCAGCGCTGAACCGGCAGAGATTAATGAGGAAGCTGTTAAAAATTTTAAGAAAATTCATTCCGGATCTGAATTTGAAAAAATCGAGCATTTATGGCAATTATTTAAACATAATGGAGAAGCAATTGTTGAAGATTTTAGACTAATTACAAAAGGGAGAAAAACGGCAAATTTATCAAATAATAATAACCTGCTTAATCCTGAAAATATTTTTATTGAAGAAGGTGTTAAAGCTAATTTTGTAACAATTAATGCATCTTCAGGGCCTGTTTATATTGGTAAAGATACTGAATTAATGGAAGGCTCAATTGTAAGAGGTCCTTTTGCATTATGTGAGCAATCGATACTGAAGATCGGGGCAAAAATATATGGGCCGACTACAATTGGACCTTTTTCAAGAGTTGGAGGAGAGGTTAATAATAGTATTATCACGGGTTATTCGAATAAATCGCATGACGGATTTCTGGGAAATTCGATAATAGGAGAATGGTGCAATCTTGGAGCTGATACTAATAACTCAAATCTTAAAAATAACTATGCTGATGTTAAGCTCTGGAACTATGGTACGGAAAATTTTGAAAAAACGGGCCTTCAATTTTGCGGATTAATTATGGGAGATCATTCAAAATGTGGAATTAATACAATGTTTAATACTGGCACAGTTGTTGGCGTAAGTGCCAATATTTTTGGAACAGGATTTCCGAGAAACTTTATTCCTTCTTTTTCCTGGGGATGATTTGGAGGATTTACCACCTATCTATTGCCAAAGGCTATTGAGGTGGCTCAGATAGTAATGGCAAGAAGAAACATAGAATTAACGGATGCAGATATAAAGATCTTGGAGGAAATATTTAATACAACATCAAAATACAGGCAATATTAGACATTTTATATAATTAAAAGATAAATTGATTTTGGCATATAGATTGTTATTAGTAGATACTCAGGTTTAAAATAATTATTAACTGACAATTTGTCTAAGTGATATAAAGAAGGGTAAATAGATTATGAGCAAATTAATAGAAAAAGGTTTTTCAAAAATATTTTTACAAGCGGCAATTAATGAAGATGCGGATTTTATTCCTCTAATTTCAGATGAAGATGAGGACATGATAACAAAAACAAATATTCCTGAATCACTTCCACTCTTACCTTTAAGAAATACTGTACTGTTTCCCGGGGTTGTTATTCCCATTTCTGTCGGGCGTAATAAATCAATTAAATTGATTAAGGAGATTTACAAAAAAAACAAAATATTAGGAACGGTAGCACAAAAGGATGCAAATACAGATGAGCCTAAATTTGAAGAACTTTACAAAGTGGGAACCGTGGCTCAAATTGTACGTATTCTGGAAATGCCTGACGGATCAACATCAGTTATTATACAAGGGAAAAAGCGTTTTCAAATTGAAAAACTTATAAAAAGCGAACCATATTATGTTGCTGGTGTTCAAGCCTTAGAGGATAACAGGCCTAAGAAAAAAGATCCGGAATTTGAAGCCATAGTAGGCTCTTTAAAAGACTTATCTCTTAAAATTATAAAATTATCATCTAATATTCCTCCTGAAGCGTCATTTGCCGTTAAAAATATTGAAAGTTCAACTTTCCTGATAAATTTTATAAGTTCAAATAGTGACATAAAAATTGAAGATAAACAATATCTTCTTGAAATAAGTGAAATGAAAAAGCGGGGTGTAATATTGCTCGAATATCTCACCCGGGAAGTACAAATGCTTGAGCTGAAAAATGACATACAATCTAAGGTAAAACTTGATCTTGATCAGCAGCAAAGGGAGTACTTGCTTCATCAGCAGATGAAAACCATACAGGATGAACTGGGAGGGAATCCGGTTGATGAGGAAATAGAAGAAATGAAGGCAAGAGCAAAAAAGAAAAAATGGAATGATACTGTTAGAAAAACATTTGATAAGGAACTTGACAGGATACAAAGAATGAATCCGGCAGCCGGGGAATATTCTGTTCATATGAATTATTTACAAACCCTTCTTGAATTACCCTGGAATGAATACAGTAAAGATAATTTCGACATAAAGCGTGTTCAAAAAATACTTAATAATGACCATTTTGCGCTTGAGAAAGTAAAAGACAGAATACTGGAACATCTGGCAGTATTAAAACTCAAAGGCGATTTAAAATCTCCAATCCTTTGTTTATGGGGGCCTCCGGGGGTTGGCAAAACTTCTTTAGGGAAATCAATTGCCAGAGCTTTGAAAAGGAAATATGTACGTATGTCCTTAGGAGGATTACATGATGAAGCTGAAATCAGGGGCCATCGTAAGACCTATGTCGGGGCAATGCCCGGACGTATTATACAGAATATAAAAAAAGCCAAATCATCTAATCCTGTATTTGTGCTTGATGAGATTGACAAAGTTGGCAGCGATTTTAGAGGTGATCCCTCTTCAGCTTTGCTTGAGGTTTTGGATCCGGAACAAAACGCGACTTTTTATGACAATTATCTTGAAATGGAATATGATCTTTCAAAAGTTATGTTTATAGCCACCGCTAATACAACCAGTTCAATTAGTGCGGCACTTCGTGACAGGATGGAATTAATTGACGTCAGCGGATATTTACTTGAAGAAAAAGTTGAAATTGCAAAAAGACATTTAATTCCTAAAGAATTGGAAAATCATGGAGTTGATAGATTTAAAATTACCTTTTCAAAGAAGACAATTGAATATATAGTTGATAATTATACCAGGGAGTCGGGGGTCAGAGAATTAGATAAAAATATTGCAAAAATTACCAGGATTATTGCTAAGAAAGTTGCATTAGAAGAGAAGTATAACCAATCTCTTACTATAGATGATATTATAGAGATTTTAGGTTCACCTAAATATTTAAAAGATAAATATCAGGGGAATGAATTTGCTGGTGTTGTTACCGGCCTTGCATGGACCGCTGTTGGTGGAGAGATTCTGTTTGTTGAAACAAGCTTAAGCAGAGGAAAAGGAAAGCTTACTATTACAGGCAACTTAGGTGATGTTATGAAGGAATCAGCAATTTTGGCTCTGGAATATTTAAAATCTCACAGTAATGTATTAAACCTTAAGCCTGAAATATTCGAAAATTGGAACGTTCACGTTCACGTACCCGAAGGAGCAATTCCAAAAGATGGCCCTTCTGCCGGAATAACCATGGTTATTTCTATAGCCTCTGCGTTTACTCAAAGAAAAGTAAAAAAGAGCCTTGCGATGACCGGAGAAATTACATTAAGAGGGAAAGTACTGCCAGTAGGAGGGATTAAAGAGAAAATACTTGCAGCGAAACGAGCAGCGATTAAAGAAATAATTCTTTCAGAAGAAAACAGGAAAGATGTTGATGAAATAAATGAAATTTATTTAAAAAGGTTAAAAATTCAATATGTTGAGAACATAATGGATGTGCTGAATATTGCCTTACTGAAACAAAAAATTCATAAACCTTTAAGTATCGAATAATAAATATTAGATAGCTAACCAGCTATAATATTTTCTTATAATGCCTTACGGTCTTAACTTATTATAAATATGTTATATTATTATTATTAAAGAAATCAAATATTTTCATATTTTTATAGATATTATAATTATTTACTAATTATTATGAAAATGGCGCCAGGTGTTTTTTGGGGAATATTATTAGTAATCGTTGGATTAGGATTAATATTCCGTATAATATTTGATGTAAACCTGTTTAGAGTAATAATTGCGGTATTACTAATTCTGGCGGGGATAAAAATTCTGGTAGGAGATAGGGGGATCTTTAACTTTAAAACTGAAAAAAATGATGTTTTGTTCGGTGAAAGAAAGATCTCAACTACTCCGAATAATAATACTGAATATAATGTGATTTTTGGTAAAACCGTATTCGACTTTCGTGATATAGATTTTAAAGATAATAAGCCGATAAGGCTAAAAATGAATACTATCTTTGGAAGTTCTGTGATTAAAATAAGCAAAGAAACACCTGTTAAGATTAAGGCTGACGTTGCTTTTGCAGGTACAAAAATGCCGGATGGAAATTCAATTGCATTTGGCACATCTTACTATAGTACAGATTCATTTGATAGTAGCGGGAATTATCTTTATATTGAATCTCATGTGGTATTTGGAAGCCTGGAAATAAAATCTTACTAATGTGATGTACTCCCTGATTTTAGCTTTATAAAAAACTCAGCTTTTAAATAATTTTAGATTTTATATTAAGTTATTTTTACATGTTAAATCACGAATCAACAATAATATGGGATTGGAATGGAACGTTACTGGATGATGTTAATATTTGTATTGAGATAATGAATAGAATTCTTCATAAGCGGGGATTAAAACCGTTGACCAAAGCAAGATATCAGGAAATATTTCAGTTCCCGGTTATAGAATATTATAAGAAGTTAGGATTTGATTTTGACAGGGACTCGTTTGAAAGTTTATCGGTAGAATTTATTGAGAGCTACAACCGGGAATTAAAAAAGGCAGATTTATTTAAACACTCGGTTGATATTTTAAAAGAATTTAAGGCACGCAACTATTTACAAATAGTTATTTCTGCCATGGAACAAAGGGCTTTAATAAAATCGCTCAGAGATAAAGTAGTATCAGGTTATTTTGATTATATGATTGGGATAAATGATCATTATGCCATTAGCAAAGTAGAGTTTGCTGTAGATTTTATTAAGAAAAATAATATTTATCCGGGAAAAACTGTTTTGATTGGCGATACAACACATGATTATGAAGTTGCGCAGGCTATTGGTTGTAAATGCCTGCTTGTGGCAAATGGCCATCAATCATACAGTAAATTATCACTTACGACGGTTCCGGTTTATAAGAACCTTAAATATATATTAGGTATAATTAGTAATTAATAAGTTTAAATCTTGAAATATGGAAAAGATTGCTATTTTCCCGGGGTCCTTTGACCCATTTACAATTGGACATGAATCAGTTGTTAGAAGAGCTTTCCCCTTATTTGATAAGATAATAATTGCTATAGGAATTAATACCGGGAAAGGAGAATATTTCCCTCTCAAAAAAAGAATAAAATGGATTAGCGGAGTATTTAAAGATGATCCCCAGGTAGAAGTTAAAACTTACCAGCGACTAACAGTAGATTTTTGTAAAGAAGTTAATGCCAGGTATATTTTAAGGGGTTTACGAACAGCATCTGATTTTGAATATGAAAGGGCGATTGCGCAAACTAACAAAGCGATGTATCCTGAGATAGAAACAGTATTTTTGCTGACAATGCCCCAGCATACACCTATTAACTCTACAATTGTTAGAGATATCATAAGGTATGGCGGAGATGCAAGCTCCTTTTTGCCTGAAAACATGAATATTAATGAATGAAAATTTTCAATATGGATAAATTAGCCGGTATTTTATGCACATTCTTTCTATTATCATTATGTTTAATATCATCATCTCAAAACGTTATTTTATATGGAAATGCTATCACATACTCAGGCCATGAAATAGTATTTAACAGATTTTGTGATTTAATTTCAGGTGAGGAAGAAGAGATCGGGAGATGTAAAGTAGATAGTAATGGGAATTTTAAAATTTCTTTTGATTTGGAAAGTACTGCATTTATTTTTTCTCATTTGGGGGTCTATAAAGCCTTTTTATATGTGGAACCAGATAAAAAATATGAGATTATCCTACCTGAAAAAACTGATAAAACGCCGGAAGATAAACTCAATCCTTATTTTGTTGAATCAGGGATACAACTGGGAATGGCTAATATAGATACTAATGAGTTAAATTTCCTTATCAGAATATTCAATGATGCATATATTCCGTTTTATAATAAGCATGTTATAAACGTTGTTAACAGCAATGATTTCTCAGAATTAGATGTGGATATTGAAAAAATTGAGAAACCATTTGTTAGCTCAACTAATAAATATTTTAATGAATACCGGGAATACCGTTATGGGATATTAAGACTTATGGCTACCCAAAAGAAGGTTAAAAATATTTCTGAAAAATATTTTAAAGATAAACCTGTATTATATGATAATCCTGCCTATATGGAGCTTTTTAATCAGGTATATAATAAATATTTTATGTTTTTTGGAAGAACAAATGAAGGAAGGGAAATATATAGTATAGTAAATAGATCAAAAAGCTATTCAGAATTAATAAATATAATTACTCAAAATAGTAATTTTTATAATGAGCCAATTTTGGAGTTAGTTATTCTTAAGGCTATATATAATGAATTCTATGACAGCAATTTTTCACGAAGTGGTTTACTTTGTATTCTTGACAGTTTGATGTTACAGACAAAAATACATCAGCATAAGTTAATAGGAGAGACAATTAAAACCAAAATAACAAAACTTCTTTCAGGATATGATCCTCCGGCTTTTGAATTATATGACGCTGATAGCAATCTTATTACATTAAGTAATTTTAAAGGAAAATATGTTTATTTAAACTTTTGCACATCTTCTAGCTATACTTGCCTGGGTGAATTTGAAATTCTTGATGCTTTATATGAAAGACACAAAGAAAGATTAGAAATCGTTACAATTGCAGTTGATCCGGAAAGGGATAAATTCAAAGATTTTCTAAAAGCAAAAAAATACAAGTGGAAATTTCTTTATTTTGGTAATCAGCCTGAAATTCTTAATGAATACGATGTAAGGGCTTATCCGACTTATTTTTTAATAGGGCCCGATGGAAGATTAATATTTTCGCCATGCCCGTCACCATCCGAGAATTTTGAATCAAAGTTGTATAATACTATGAAAGAAAGAGGAGACTTATAATCCAACAAGTTTTTCATGTCGGAATATATCGAGGATTAACTGATAAGTATTTTTTATAACCTCGTCTAATTTTGTCTTTTTAAACCATTTTACTTCAGTAATATCTTCTTTTATCTGTGGCGTTGGTGCACGATTACCTGTATATAGCATTTCAAACCAATAAGTTTTTTTTAATACAAGGCGCCCTTCAATTAAATAAGTATGATATGTGGATATTAAAGGTTGCACAATTTCGATGTTATCAATACCGCATTCTTCAGATACTTCTCTAATTGAGGCTTTATGAAGACTTTCCCCTTTTTTAACTTTTCCCTTGGGCAAATCCCACTTATTGCGGCGTTTAATAATCAGAATTTCGCCGTTTTTATTTTTTACCAATCCGCCGGCAGCATCAATATTTTTAAAACAAGCACGGAATGATTTGTGCAATTCTTCTATATTATAGTGAAATAAATATAATGCATTAATTTTTGTAAGCCTGTTATAAAAGTTTATAAGATCCAGCAATTCCAGGCGGTTTTGATATCTGTAAAATAATCCATCATTATTTTGGAAATAATTTAAAAAATCATCTATTAAAAAAACTTTCCGATCGTTGAAAAAAACTTTATACATTTGTTCTATGGCTAATAGTGAAAAACAAATTGCAGAGCTCTTACTGCAAATTAAGGCAATAAAAATTAATGTTGCAAAACCTTTTCAATGGGCTTCAGGATGGAAATCTCCCATTTACTGCGATAACAGAAAAACTCTATCCTATCCAAAAATAAGAAATATTATCAGAAAACATTTTATTAATCTGATAAATGAAAAATTTGAAAATGTTGAAGCTATTGCAGGAATAGCTACAGGGGCGATTGCACATAGTGCTTTTATAGCCGACTCATTAGATTTGCCTTTATTATATGTTCGTTCAACTCAAAAGAATCATGGACTTCAGAATCTTATCGAAGGAGAAATAATCCCAAATCAAAGAATTGTAATTGTTGAGGATCTTGTTTCAACGGGAGGAAGTAGTCTTAAAGCTGCAAGTGCCTTGAGTAATAGTAATTTTAATATATTAGGGATGACAGCCATTTTTAGCTATGAGTTTGAATCTACTGTAAAAAGATTTAGCGAGGCTAAATGCAAGTTGTACACTTTATGTGGTTTAAAAGTACTGGTTGAATCGGCTATAGAGTCGGGATATATTAAGCCGGAAGAACTGAAACTTATAGAACTATGGCATGAGAACCCGGAAAATTGGGGTGCTAAAAACAATACAGATTAGATGATAAAGCTGGAAAGCAAGATAGGAAAAATTAACAGTTCTGAAGAAAATATTTATAATTTCTTGTCAAACTTCAACAATTTTCAGAAACTGTTTCCCAGGGACAAAATAAGAAACTGGGAGTCTTCTGAAGATTCATGTCACTTTATATTAGATGGGATAGGAGAAACTGGCATGAAAATGATAGAAAGGGAGCCTTTTAAGCTAATAAAAATTACCGGGGAGGAAAATAATAAATTAGATTTTAATTTTTGGATTCAACTCAAAAAAGTTGAAGAAAATGATACCAGAATAAAACTGACAATAGAAGCTAATATTAATCCGATGCTACAAATGATAGCAAAAAAGCCATTACAAAATTTTCTTGATACCCTTATTGAACAAATGGAGCAATTTAATTTCTAGAAATTAACAGGGAAAAATCACTTCTTTGAAATTGTATTTTCTTGGCTTATCAGAATCAGTTTTAATTAATAACATACCGGTTTCTTCAACACCCAGAATTGTACCTTGAAATTTGCCATTTTTATCAGTAAATGATGCATTTTTATTCACTAAAAAAAGATGTCTTTGGTAATTAGTTTTAATCTTAATATAATTTAAATTGTACAACAAATTTGTCCATTTATTAAGATAAAATATTAATGATTTGTAAGTATTCCTAAGATCGAAGATTTTATCTGATTCCAAACATATTGATGTTGGATTCGGAGCATTGCTAATAAAATCCTTTTGATTTACATTAATTCCTATTCCAGCAACAGAACTAATCATTCTGTCTTTTATTAAGGAATTTTCAATTAATATTCCGGCAATCTTTTTATTTTTTACATAAATATCATTTGGCCATTTAATTTTAGAATTAATGGACATATGATCTAAAAACTCAACAATTCCTAACGATATACTCATTGTAATATAAAACTGTAGCCGGGCATTTAAAAATTCCGGATATAAAATAATACTGAATGTAAGATTTTTACCTTTTTCACTTTCCCAGAAATTACCTTTTAGTCCCTTTCCTTTTTTTTGAAAATCTGCCAAAATTACTGTTCCTTCTTCAACCTTTCCTTCTTTAAGCAGGTTCTTACAATAATCATTCGTAGAATCAATGAGATCAAGCTCTATGAGATTATTGCCTAAAAATATAAAGCTCATATTTTAAATTTTAATAGTTTTTTTTAACAATAATTTTTTGGTATTGTTATTGTTAAAACAAATATTGGCAAATTTATATATATTAAGGTGTTGCAGTAAGCAAAATTATAGATTTAAATTATTTTTAGTAAAATGATTAATTTCACTACTTTTGTGTTGAATATTAATAAATTCATTAAATATTAATTTGGGAAATAGTATAAAATTATTAGATACAATTATACAAGGAATATTTGAAAAAAAAGGTAAAGAAGTCATTAATATAGATTTAACGCGGCTAAATTATTCAATTTGTGATAACTTTGTAATATGTCATGGCGATTCAAAAACACAGGTGAATGCAATTGCTGATTCTGTGGAAGAAAAGGTTAAAAAAGATTTAAGCGTTAAAGCAGGCCATGTTGAAGGTAAGGAAAATGCGCAATGGGTATTAATTGATTTTATTTATATAATTGTTCATATTTTTCAAAAAGAATATAGAGATTATTATAAATTGGAAGATTTGTGGAGTGATGGAAAAATTTTAAAAATTGAAGATAAATAACGTTAATAATAAATTAGATGGAAGGAAATAATAAAAAGAATACAACCGGGATGCGAGGTGACAAGAAGAGAGATAAACCAAATATTAAGAAGCCAAAATTCAATGTATTTTGGATATATGGGCTAATTGGTATTGCTTTTGCTTCGATGTTTTTTTTAGAGAAGGGGAAAAAGCCGGTTGAAACGAATTGGAAAGTTTTCAAAAATGAGTTTCTTCTTAATAATGAAGTAGAGAAAATAGTTATTGTAAACAAAAGATTTGTAGAAATATACATTTATAAAGATAACTTACATTTGCCTAAACATAGCAGAATACTTAACAGAGGGCTGGGTAATTTTGCTAATACGGGGCCGCATTACAGGTTTACAATTAGTTCGGTTGATAAATTTGAAGAGAGATTAGAGGAAGCACAGGCGAATTTACCTGAAGAAGAAAAATTGTTTGCAGAAAGTGAAGAAAGAAAGGATTTTGGTGAAATGTTCAGTTGGTTAATACCGATTGTTATACTTATAGCAATCTGGTTATTTATTTTTCGAAGGATGAGTAGTGGCAGTGGGAGTTCCGGTAGTTCAACAAACATTTTTAATGTTGGCAAGTCCAGGGCAAGAATTTTTGATAAAGAATCGAATGTAAAAGTAGATTTTAAGGATGTCGCAGGCCTGGAAGAAGCTAAAGTGGAAGTTATTGAAATTGTAGATTTTTTAAAGAAGCCAAAGAAATATACTGATTTAGGAGGCAAAATACCAAAAGGAGCTTTATTGGTGGGTCCTCCGGGTACGGGAAAAACTTTGCTGGCAAAAGCTGTTGCAGGAGAAGCGCATGTTCCGTTTTTCTCTATATCAGGATCGGATTTTGTGGAAATGTTTGTTGGAGTAGGGGCATCAAGAGTAAGGGATCTTTTTAAGCAAGCTAAAGAGAAAGCCCCCTGTATAGTTTTCATCGATGAAATCGATGCAATTGGAAGGGCAAGGGGAAGAAATCCAAACTTTGGCGCAAATGATGAAAGGGAAAATACCTTAAATCAGTTACTTACAGAGATGGACGGTTTTGCCAGCAATGCCGGCGTTATTATACTTGCTGCTACAAACCGTGCCGATATACTTGACAGGGCTCTTCTTCGTGCAGGAAGATTTGACAGACAAATACATGTTGAACTTCCGGATATAAATGGACGGAGAGAAATATTCAAAGTCCATATCAAACCTATTAAATATGAAAAAAGTATAGACATGGATTTTCTGGCTAAGCAAACGCCTGGATTTTCAGGTGCAGATATAGCAAATGTTTGTAATGAAGCAGCTCTTATTGCAGCCCGCATAAATAAAAAAATTGTTCAACGCCAGGATTTTTTAGATGCTATAGATAGAATTGTAGCCGGTTTGGAAAGGAAGAATAAAATTATTACCCCGGAGGAAAAACGAACCATTGCATATCATGAAGCTGGCCATGCATCAGTAAGCTGGCTGCTGGAACATGCAAATCCACTGGTTAAAGTTACAATAATCCCCAGAGGGAAAGCTCTTGGCGCTGCATGGTATCTTCCTGAAGAAAGACAAATTACAACTAAAGAACAGCTATTGGATGAGATATGTTCAGCACTTGGAGGAAGAGCTTCTGAAAAAATAAATTTTGATAAAATATCTACCGGCGCATTAAATGATCTTGAGAGAATAACTAAACAGGCTTATGCAATGGTGTCATACTTTGGCCTTAGTGACAAGATAGGAAATCTTAGTTTTTATGATTCTACAGGACAAAATGAGTATTCTTTTACAAGACCATATAGTGAGAAAACTGCAGAACTTATTGATAAGGAAGTAAGTGAACTGATAGATAGTCAATATCAAAGAGCATTGAATGTATTAAGTCAGAATAAAAAAGGCTTAATAATACTTGCTGACTTGCTGCTTGAAAAGGAAGTTATATTTAGCGAAGATGTAGAAAAAATATTCGGTAAAAGGGAGTTTAAAAAGGACAAGGAATCTGTTAAGACTAAAAAAACAGTTTCAACTCATAAATCGCAGGCACAAGTTAAATCATCAAGTACTAAAACTTCAGGATCAGCAAAAACATCCAAGAATCCTGAAAGAACAAAGAAATCAGCTTAAATTTAAAGAAAATTGAGCAACCTGTTAAAAAGAAGTATCACCGGCACAATTTATCTTACTTTATTAATCGGGTCGATACTTCTCGGCAAGTATACTTTCAGCGCATTATTTCTTGCAATAAATGTACTGGCCCTGTTTGAGTTTTTTAATATAATCGCAAACAACAAATTTTTTCCTAACAAATATTTAGGAATTGCCATTGGTTCTGCTCTGTTTATCCTGGCATTTGTTATATCTTCAAAAATGAGTAATAGCCGATTTTATATTTTTTTAATTCCTTTGCTGATATTATTGTTTTGTGCGGAGATATATAGAAATAAACCTTATCCGTTTGTAAATATTGCGATCACCATTTTGGGTATAGTATATATATCTATTCCACTTTCTTTTTTGAACTATTTTGTATTTCCTGAAATTCAACAGCATAAATACACATATGAAATTCTTTTAGGATATTTTATCTTAATATGGACAAATGATACTTCAGCATACATATTTGGAATGACCTTAGGTAAACATAAACTTTTTAAACGAGTATCCCCTGAAAAAACATGGGAAGGATTCATTGGAGGTGCAGTTGTGACAATTATTGTTGCCTGCATATTACCGGGAGCATTTAATATTCTAAACAGGATTGATTTTATAGTATTAGGTATTATTGTGTCAATATTCGGAGTAGCCGGCGATTTGGCAGAGTCTTTATTAAAGAGAAGCATTAATCTGAAAGATACAGGAAAAATACTTCCCGGACATGGCGGGATCTTAGACAGGATAGATTCTGTGTTATTAACATCACCGCTTATTTTTGGTTACTTGTTGGTTTTTAAGTAGATTTTTTATCTTTAATTAATTAAGCATATCAAATAAATGAGGATTTACAAGCAAGGCCACAAAATAATATTATTCAACTTTGTAGTAAGTGCTATTATTGTTATTGTTCTTTCTCTTTTTCTTAACAGTATATTTATTTTATCCGGGATATTAATAATCCTGTTGAGTTTTCTTTTGCTAATAATATGGTTTTTCAGGATTCCTTACAGGAAGCCGGTAATTGATGAAAACCTTATTTATTCTCCGGCAGATGGGAAAATTGTAGTCATTGAAGAAACTATGGAAACGGAATATTTTAATGAAAAGAGAACTCAGGTATCAATATTTATGTCTCCATTAAACGTGCACGCTAATTATTATCCTGTTAGTGGAACTATAGAATATTATAAATATCACAGTGGGAAATATTTAGTTGCATGGCATCCGAAATCATCAACTGAAAATGAACGCTCCACAGTAGTAATTATGACTGAAAAAAAAGAGAAAATATTAGTTAAACAGGTTGCAGGAGCAGTTGCCCGGCGCATAATAACCAATGCCAGGGAAGGAAAGCAGGTTATGCAGGGTGAAGAACTGGGATTTATAAGATTTGGCTCAAGGGTTGATATTTTCCTTCCATCTAATATAAAAATCCTAACATCATTAAATCAAAAAGTAAAAGGGAAGATAACAGTAATTGCCCGATTTAATGAGAAATGATTAATTTTTTAGTACTTATTACCTTTTCACTGTCTATAATTCTCAAAATGTACAAGCCATTCTGTAAATTTGTAGTATTAAAACCAGTTAATTCAGTTCCTTTAAATACTTTAGCAGAATATGCCATATTACCAGTACTATTAAACAGCTCTAATCTACATTCATTATCAACCGGTTGATTAAATTTTATATAAGCTGTTCCATAAGAAGGATTTGGAAATACAATAAATTTCATGTCCTGTGGAAGGTGAATAGCATTCTTTATTGAAGATATATAATCCATACTATCGATTGCAGTCTGATAAACCTCAAGGGTATTATCATCCTGAACAAATCCCACAACTCTAATCTCATCTGCATCAAATACATTTTCAAAAGTCCAGGAATAATTAACTTCATCAGCTTCTCCCTGCGCCCAATTACGATCGTAATAAGTTCCGGCAACAGTTGGGAGCATAGTTTTTACAATACTTTCATATTTTTCTTCTGCTCCTTCCCCGGTAATCTGTGTTATTTCTCTTTCAATAATAACTATATGCAATTTTAGTGATTTATTATTAATCTCTTTCAGGGCTGTTAAAGTTGCTTTAATATCAATTGAACTTCCGTTATTCTGAGTTACTAGTTCAATTTTAAAATCAGGGTCCATAAGTGATTCTATATCAACATGTGTTCCTTCAAGTGTATTACTTTCACCATCATAATTGAAAATATGTTCAGAATTATAACCTCCATCCAAAAGTGAGTATGGAACATTATAACTTCCCAGTCCGTAATATAACTTTCTTGCATCAACTATATTTTCACTATGTTCATAGAAAGGATCTTCCACAGGATAAGGGATATGAAAATGGAGATCAACAGCATCCATTACATTATTAACTATATTGTTAAGTATGCTATCGGATGCTTTACATGCTAAATCAGAATAATTTGTGAAATGTTCAATTAGTGCTATTTTCTGCCTGTTTTCTATACTTATGTTATCAAAGGCAATTCCATCATTATTGATTGCTGCGCCATCAGAACCATATGCAACTCTAAATTGTACATTTGTTTTACCTTTTAAAATATCTAACTTATGACGAGCTTCAATCCAATTATTATCATTTATATTTGACCAGCCTATATTGTCATCTCCGGGCCGCCCAAGAATATTATAATCATTGTACCAGTATATTCCATCCTCAATATCACCCAGAGTTTGCCATGTCTCACCATTATCATAAGTATATTGTAATACAGCTCCGTCCCTGGTTTGATCAAATGCTCTCCAGATATTTAGCTTAATCATAGGTTTCTTAAGGTATCTAAAATCAAAGCATGGGCTTGTTACCCACGATTGTTCTTTCGGACTGCTGGTTCCGATATTTGTATACCAGATATTAGATAAAGGAGGATCTCCAACAAATGCGCTATTTGGAATTCCAAATGTCCAGCTATTTGTGCTGAAATTTTCATCATTTACATAGTCTGCTACCCAGCTTGATGCACCATCATTAAAATCTTCATAATAGGATTCTTCTTCAGTCAATATTTTTGTTGGCCGGAGATGAATAACCTTATTATCAGTATTAATACATCCGTATTCAGATTCGGCTGTTAACTCAACATTATAATCCCCATAGTCGGAGTATATATGTTCAGCATCCTTTTCAGAGGATAAGGTATAGCCGCCAGTATGGTAGAATTTCCATTGATAATCTGTAATAATTCCCTCATTACAAGTTGAATTGTCGATAAAACTAATTGGTATCCCATTTACAAAGCATTCACTTTCCCAACGGAAGTCAATAGAGGGATTATCTCCAAAATTAAAGATACTATCCTCTGTGGCTGAGCAGCCTTTGACTGTTGCAGCTGTAAGTTTAATATGCCTTGGGCCTGAATTTGTAAATGTATGTGTCGGATTCATTAAAGTACTTGTATTTTCTTCGCCGCTGGCAACATCACCGAAATTCCATAACCATGATATAATAGGATCAGTAGCTGTGGAGTTGTTAGTGAATGTTGTATAATCATTTGTCCCTATTGTAATACATAAGTCGTCAACTGCAAAATTAATTACAGGTGCTTCATTAATCAGGGCCGTATCGAATGTAACTCTTGTACATCCCTCAGGAGTAGTGTAAGAATAGAAAATTGTGTCAACACCTGTTTCTGCAATCTCAGGAACAAAGTAAAATCCTGTAACAGTGTTACCAGATACTGAATTTCCGTAAAAAATTCCTTCGCTTACATTGCCGTTAAGTTTAACAGGTTCATCGTTACTACAGAATATATGCTCGGAAAAGCCAATAATAGAAATATTATAAACATATTGTAACTCAAATTTATCTTCAACATCAATATATGTATCGTTAAAATATGTATATGTAATAGTATGTTCTCCATCATGCAATTGTGCCGGATAAACAGTAGAAGTGTTATCACCGTTATCAATCAGCCCTGTTCCTCCTGAAATGTAAAATGAACCTGTATCCTCAACAATGTTAACTCCTGTTACTGTGAATGGATCGTCATTATAACAATAAAACTTCTTGTTATCAGGGAAATCAATTGAAGCTTCGGCCTCAATCACTTTCACAAAGGAAGTATCCCAGCCCCAGCAGGCAGTGCCCGGATCCTGCCATTTATAAGATATGGCATGAGGGCTCTCTTCTGTTAGTCCTGCAAATATCGCGAGGAAAAATGTTGTATCGTCTTTTTCTATCAATGCCGGTCCGTCAAATTCTCCACCTTCAGGATCACCAAAAATTGGTATTGGAGGACTTGTAATATTATAAGCTGATTGCAGGCCATAAAGGTGAACTTCCGGTGCTACCATTACAACAACATTTGCATTTCCGCTTACTGTACCCTTGCAATGTTTATCTGAAACCTCAATAAGTGTATAAAATGTTGTAGTATCCGGTCTTACTTCAATATCACTGGATTCATCTGTTTCATTAATTACAGAAATAGTATCGGTTTCATAAAAATTTGATAACCGGTATTTGTAATTCCATGGAGCTGTACCGCTAAGTTCAACAAGCAGGTTAGTAGAAGTACCCTCACACATTAATCCACCACCGGATAAATCTGCTGTTGGCGAAGAGTAGTAAATTACTTCACCTAAACCGATAGTCTGTCCTGTACATGATGTATCTTCCACGCTTACCAGTGTGTATAAGCCAGCATTAAAAACTTTTAAGGTATATGTTGTTTGTGTGATATTAGTTATAGTAGTTGGATTAAGGCCATTTACAGTATAGGTAAATTTCCAGGGTGCATAACCACTATTCAGGACAACCGTCAGGTAAGCAGTATCGCCGGGGCAAATTGTATCAGTGCCGGATATCATTGCCTGAGGGGATTCTTTATAACTAACGGTTACAGTTCCTGATCCTGTGGTATCTCCGGCACAATGTGAATCAGATATACTTTTAATTCTGTATGTGCCGATATTTTTAACAAAGAAGTTAAAGGGATCCTGAACAATATTTGCATAAGTCGTATCTGTCCCGGGATTTCTTTCAAGTGTAAAATTCCATGGAGCAGCACCACCAGTAAAATCAACTTGTAATGGTGCAACTGAAACCTTATCATTACATATCTTTGAGGCACCTGATAAAACAGCTTTAATTGAATCGTAAACAAAGACGATTACTGTATCAGGGGATACTATCCCTGTGTCGTAATGTTTATCGGCAATATTTACTAATGTATACAGTCCGGCTTTATTTGTACTAAAGTTATATTCTCTGTCTGCCAGGTTTGGAATTATTGTATCCTTCTGACCATTATTGTAGGTTATCTCGAATGGCGGTGTTCCTCCTACAATATTGATATTAATCTGAGTTACTGAAATTCCGTCAGGACAAAGGCTATCTCCGCCGCTGATTGTAGCAGATGGTTTGTTTTCTCCTATGGAGCCTGTCCAGGGACTCATAACTGAATCTCCCGGGGAAGAACCGGTAAGGGCAACCGGTTTAACTTCGAAAGCAATCCATTTATTGTTATCCTGAGGTAAAGCAACATAAATCGAATCTGTTTCTCCTGTAATTAAGGTTCTCCCTCCACCACTGGCATTGTTTGCCCTGTACCATTCAAAAATATGATTACCGGGCAGATCATTCTCTATATCTTCATAATCAAAAGAGGCTGTAAGTGTATCGCCAACTAATATAGTGGGGGCATTGATTATCGGATTAAGTGCATCAGGCATAGAATTTACAGGTCCCACAAGTATACTTTGTTTTTGTAATCCTTTAACGGTACCGGTAAGGGCGTATGGTGTTATTATACATCCCAGAAATTTAGTTTCTTCATTTTTGGTTATATAATGTGTATCAAGAGTGTCATTTGCAATAGGAACAGCAAATGCCCAGCTTGACGTTGTGGAAACATACCACTGGTACTTATGAGTACCTTCAAGGTCACCTTCAACATCAGAGTAATAAAAGCTTATTTTAAGTGAATCTTCTATATTTAATACCCCTGTAATTATAAGGTTTGATGCACGTGGGCGGGTATTTATATCGAACCACGGACTTTTTGTAGTAATTCCGGGTGTTGTTCCATTTAATGCAACAGGTGTTACTTCATAACTTATATAGTTGCCGGTATCGGCAGGAACTATAGTATAGGTCGAATCTGTTGAAGGACCTTTAACTGGCGTGCCAGCTCCTATTCCTGTACTTGACCAGTACCATCTGTAAATATGTTCACCTGCCGGATCGCTATCTTCATCTATATAGGAAAATGCTGCTATAATTGTACTGTCAAGGCCGTTCCAGCCTGAATAATTCAAACTGTTAGCTTTTGGTGCGGTATTTACTTTTAGCCAGGTGCTTTGTTTGATAAATCCGGGGGTAGTACCTGTCAATGCTTTAGGAGTCACTTCAAATCTTATGTATTGGCCT
>CBFCXR010000024.1:0-22465 GCA_965602045.1 uncultured Bacteroidales bacterium
TAATAATTTTAATTAACATAATATGAAACCTGCAATTATAACCCTTGGTTTATTTGTCTTTTCTATTTTTTCAATTTACGGACAAGATAACGTACCTGTATTAATAAAATTAAAAGATGGGGCTTCTATAGATGCTCACCATTTCGGTCAGCTTGCATGTAATAAAAGCAAATACTTCGATAGCTATATTATGCTAAGAGGAAGGTATGAAGGCATCCCCATGGAAATGAAGGATTATAAGAACATCAGCAAACTGGTTTTAGTTGATTTCAATGCCTCCCCGGTTGCTTCAATTGGGAATGAAAAGGCCAGGATCAAAGTTTATAAAAGAAATGGAGTAATCGTAGACCTGGAAGAGGCTGAACTATTAATATCCTGCTTTGACTCAGATGAAAAGTATAACCAGATTAGAGTGCAGATTCTTAATCCGCTGACAGAAAAAATAGTCGAGAAAACATTAGACGTTAAGAATATAGAATCTATAATTTTTAAATAATAAATCCGGAATCTTTAAATCTGTATCTTAAATTTCCCGGGATTCCACCCAGTCCCCATTTTTTTTTATTATAGATATCAATTCATCAACAGCATTTTCCTCCGGGATATTCCTTTTGACTATTTCCCTGGTTTTATACAATGTTATCATATTTTTCCCCGAACCAACATATCCATAATCAGCATCAGCCATTTCGCCCGGTCCGTTTACAATACACCCCATAACAGCAATCTTTAATCCCTTTAAATGCATAGTCCTTTCACGTATTTTAGAAGCTACATACTGTATGTTAAAATTAGTCCTGCCGCAAGAAGGGCAGGTTATATATTCAGCTTTTGAAATTCTTATACGGCTGGCTTGTAATATGCCAAATGCCGTTGAATTTATATCTTTAATTCCAACATTACCTCTGTTAGTCAGCCAGATTCCATCACCTAAACCATCCAGAAATAATCCGCCAGTATCAGCTCCACTTTTAAGCTGAAATTTTTCTTTATCATTTTCAAGGTAATTTCTCTTTATAATCACGGGGAAATTCCACTTCTTGTTTATTAACTCACAAAATAAAGCTCTTTGCTCTCCATATCCGTTGACATTATCAGTCTCTGAGATCAAAACTACTGTTGAATCATTAACAATGTCTTTTATCCTGGAATCAATTAATTCCTCATAGAAAATCTTTACAAAATTTATTTTATTAGAATTTTCAGATCCCTTAAAATAATCGGACAAAGAAAGCAGTGGGAAACAGTTATTTTTGTTTCCCTTATATTCCAGCCATTTTTCATAATCCAAAATTATTCCTTTATCACCAGGGATAATAATCTTAATATTGGTATCATCCAAAAATAAAAAATCCGCTGCCACATCACTGAATATCCACTTTCCTGTATCAGATTCGTATTGCCATCCTGATTCAGCGAGTGTTTTATACGAAAAACCTGCATTGTTTAAATCCGATATCACAACCGGATGATGTTTCCCTCCTATATTAAGCACAGAAGAAGTTTTTCTTTTACTGTATTCAAAAGGATTTAAAGGATAATCTGCAAAAGATTTTATTGGCCGGTGTTTATAACGCTTTACAAAATAATCAACCAGTTTTTTTGTTACCGGAATTTCTTCTTCCGGATTTTCTGTAAGTGATATCCGGATAGTATCCCCAATACCTTCTGAAAGCAAGGCCCCTATCCCAACAGCAGATTTTATTCTGCCATCATCACCCTGCCCTGCTTCAGTTACTCCAAGATGCAGAGGGTAATGCATATTTTCATTGAGCATTTTATGTACAAGTAATCTTGTTGATTGTAACATAATCTGAGTATTACTGGCTTTCATTGATATCACTACATTATTAAAATATTTTTCCCTGCAAATTCTTAAATACTCCATAGCAGATTCTACCATACCTTCAGGAGTATCCCCATACCGGCTCATAATTCTGCCGGATAATGAACCGTGATTTATGCCAATTCTAAGCGCAGTATTGTTTATTTTACAAACCTCCAGAAGAGGAATAAATTTCTCTCTTAAGTATTCAATCTCATTTGAATAGTCTTTATCAGAAAAAACAAATTTTTCAGATTTATTTATTATAGCAAAATTCCCTGGATTTATTCTTACTTTTTCTGCAATTTTTGCAGCATATTCAGCTATATCGGGATTAAAATGAATATCTGCAATTACAGGTGTATTGTAACCTTCCTTTCGAAGCGCACTGGAAATAAATGACAGATTTTTCGCATCTGTAATTGACGGTACCGTAATTCGAACATAATCAGCCCCTGCATTAATTATCCTTATACATTGATCAACTGTAGCATTAATATCTTTAGTATTTGTGTTGGTCATTGACTGCACCCTTACCGGATTTTTGCTGCCAAGAGGAACATGACCAACTTTTACCTCAATTGTTTTTCTGCGGATATATTGTGTTAAACTCTCACAATATTTATTTTCTTTTATTTTGTCTTTACAATTTCTGCTCATTACAAAATACTGACTTTTATTATATCGAAATTTATTCTATTCCCTTATAATCGTTACTTCTCCATGTAAACCAAGCTTTATTATTCCTGATGGCCTGGCTCTTGTCATATCATCCTGTCTCCATTTTACCACATAATCCACAGAATCAATGATCTCTTTTCTGATCCCGGCAAATATCTCTGGATTTGGATCACCACTAATATTGGCGGATGTCGATACTACCGGCTTTTTAAACTTTCGAATGAGATTTTTACAAAAATTATCATTTACAATCCTTATCCCAACGGAATTATCACTGGCGAAAAGATTCCCTGCAAGGCTTCTGGCCCCCGGATAAATTATTGTTAGCGGACTGTCAGCTTTTTCAATTAATTCCCAGGCTATTTCAGGTATTTCAACATACTGATCCAGGCGGCCCGGCGAGTCCAATAAAACCAGCATACCCTCTTTTTCTTCGTTTTTTTTTAATTCGTAAATATGCTGAACCGCTTGTTCATTTGTTGCATCACATCCGATACCCCAGATAGTATCAGTAGGATATAGTATAGTACCTCCTTTTGAGAGGACTTTTATAGCTGCCTCAATATCTTCATTCACCTTTTAACACTTTTTGATAGCTATTAATGATATTTTTTGCCACCTTATCATCATTAAAATTCTGCGCATATTCAAATCCGTTCTTAATCATTCTCTGTCTTAACTCAGAATCTTCAATAACTTTTTTTATTGCTTCTGCCATTTCTTCAATATTATTCGGATCAACATAAACCGATGACGGCCCCCCTGCTTCCGGGAAACAACCATTTTTTGAAGTTATTACAGGCGTTTTTGAATAGAGCGCTTCAATAATGGGTATACCGAATCCTTCAAAAACCGAAGGATAAATAAATACCTCAGCCAACTGGTATATTGCTGGTAAATCCTCATTTAATATTGTTTCCAGGAAATATATTTCTTCTATTTTATTCTGATCAATAAATTTTTTAATTCTTTTAAAATATTTGGTTTTCCCTCCTATAACTACAAGTGGTAACTTAATCTTTCCTATGTTAATAGCTTTTATTAATGACAACAAATTTTTCCGTTCTTCAATCGATCCTACATACAATATGTAAGATTCCGGAAATCCATATTTTATTCTTATTCCCTCTTTTTCACTATCATCAAATTCTTTACTAAAAACAGGATTACATCCCTGATATATAACTTCTATTAATGATTTATCAACGCCAAAAAACTCTTGTATGTCATTTGATGTCTGTTTGCTTACAGCTATAATCAAATCTGCTATTTTGCAGGCATATTTGAATTTTTTAAGATATATCCCTCTGTCAAATGTCTTATATAAGCCAGGAAACCTTAAAAAAATCAAATCATGGATAGTCACAACAGTTTTAATTCCTGATTTATGAATATTGTAAGGAAGTTCGTGGCTTAATCCGTGGAATAAATTTAATTCATCTCTTTTTACCTGTTTTGTAAGGGAAAAACTTCTCCAATAACTTTTTAATCTCTTGTTTAAAAAGCCTGAAGGTTCCTTTATAATAAAATTTTGATCAGTTAAATTAAAAAGCGAAGTATTTTTTGATGTGGTATATAACAAGTATTGGTTATCAGGATAGTATAATGATAACGCCCGAAGCAGGTTTCTGCTATAATTACCCAATCCGCTTCTGTTAAAAAAAGCCCGCTTTGCATCAAAACCTATTTTCATATTATGCCTGTTTTAAATTGGGATTGTCCCGGAAATCTTTCTTTTGTCATTCTGAGTGAAACAAAGAATCTCCAACATGACAATTACAGAATTATTTAGGCTCCACAGACAACCCCTAAGGGGTATTGATTTTCTACAACCTGATATTTTTTATTCTATCCATAGCTTCAATTACATTCTCCCTTAAAGCAAAAGCCGAGAACCTTAAATATCCCTCTCCTGACGGGCCGAATCCGGAACCCGGGGTACTTACGACATTTGCCTCATTTAATAATTTGTCAAAAAGCCCCCATGAATTAATATTCTTATCTGTCTTTACCCAAATATACGGAGCATTTGTTCCCCCAAAAACCTTAAATCCGAGTTTTAACATTTGTTCTCTGATAATTCCTGCATTAATCATATAGTAATTGATCACGTCTTTTACTTCTTTTTTGCCTGCATCAGAATAAACAGCAAAAGCTGCTTTTTGTACAGGATAGGATACCCCGTTAAATTTTGTAGATTGCCTTCTGTACCATAAAGAATGTACCGAATACCGCTCATCTTTTGATGTATAAGCCATGAGTTCTTTAGGTATAACAGTATATGCACATCGGGTACCGGTAAAACCTGCAGACTTTGAAAAACTCCTGAATTCTATCGCTACTTTTTTTGCTCCTTCTATTTCATATATTGAATGTGGTATGTTTTCTTCCTGAATAAAGGCTTCATAAGCTGCATCGTATAGAATTATTGATTTATTGGAAATAGCATAGTCAACCCATTTCTTTATATCATCTTTTAACGGTACTGCCCCTGTAGGATTATTGGGAAAACATAAATATATTAAGTCTGCCCGGCCATCAGGTATGTCAGGTATGAAATTATTATCCTCATTACACGGCAGATAGGTTATACCTTCGAAATAACCATTTTCCAGCACTTTGCCAGTACGGCCCGCCATTACTGTAGTATCAACATATACGGGATAAACGGGATCAGTAATTGCTATTGTATTATTACCGCCAAATATCTCCTGTATGTTCCCTGTGTCGCTCTTTGAACCATCTGAAACAAATACTTCATCAATATCTATTTGTATCCCCCGATTATTGTAATCATTTTTTACTATTGCCTCTCTGAGAAATCTATATCCCTCATATGGCCCATAGCCCCTAAAGGATATAGTTTTCGACATTTCTTCCACTCCCTGATAAAAGGCCTTAATAACACTTGGCACCAATGGGAGAGTAACATCGCCAATTCCCATTTTTATTACCTTTTTTGCCGGATTAGCCCGGGAATATTCATTCACTCTCCTTTCAATTTCCGGGAACAGGTATCCTGCTTGTAATTTTAAATAATTTTCATTTATCTTCGTCATATTTTTCATTTTAAAACCGCCGTAAATATACTGAACAAATTTAAAATAATTTAGAAGTGTCCATGAATTACATACATGCAGATATAAGCAGTAAAATTAAGTTTTACGGTAAAACAAGTCCTGATAAACTAATTGAAAAATACGGCAGTCCTTTATATGTTTATAATGAATTTGTTCTAAGAAGTAAATGTGAAGAAATTTCAGGCCTTTTAGACTACCCGGATTTTATGGTTAGTTACTCTCCCAAGGCAAACAGTAATGTTGAGTTATTAAAAATTATAAGGGATGAAGGATTATCTGTTGATGCAGTATCAGCCGGTGAAATATTCAGTGATCTGAAAGCCGGCTATAAACCCGGGCAGATTTTTTATGTTTGCAATAATGTATCTTCAGAGGAATTAACTTATGCTATTGAGAAGGGAGTAAGAATAAGTGTCGATTCTATCTCACAATTAGAATTATTCGGGAAGCTAAATCCCGGTGGCGAAATTGCTATCAGGATCAATCCGGGAGTTGGAACCGGGCATCATAAGAAAGTAATAACCGCGGGACATAGTACAAAATTTGGAATAGACGTAAAATACCTGGACACTGTAAAAAAAATTCTTGATAATTATAGTTTGAATCTTATTGGTATTAATCAGCATATAGGTTCCTTATTTATGGACTCTGATGCTTACTTGAAAAGTGCCGAAATAATTTTAGCCGTTGCTAAACAATTCGAAAACTTAAAATTCATTGATTTTGGCGGAGGTTTCGGTATCCCCTATAACAAACAAAATAATGAAAAGCGGTTAGACTTTGGAATTTTAGGGGAGAAACTGAATCACCTCATTAGTGAATGGATTAAAGTATATGGAAATCCGGTTACATTTATTATTGAGCCCGGAAGGTATATCGTTGCAGAATGTTCTATTCTGCTTGGTAAGGTAACTGCTGTAAAAATTAACTATAATTTAAAATATATTGGCACTGATATAGGATTTAATGTTCTGCCACGGCCAATGATCTATGATTCTCATCATGATATTGAAATATACAGAATAAATTCTGCTATTTCAGCAAAAAATGAGAATGTGTGGATTGTTGGAAATATGTGTGAAACAGGTGATATTATTGCCAGGGACAGAAACCTGCCTGAAATCTTTGAGGATGACATTATAGGCGTATTAGACTCCGGAGCATATGCTTACTCTATGAGTTCGAATTATAATAACAGGTTAAGGCCGGCAGAAGTATTGATTGATTTAAAAGGAAATGACAGACTTATCAGACGAAGGGAAACATTTAATGATCTGGTAGATAATTTTATTTAATTTTACAAATGAACGAAGTGAGTATAATATAAATCTTTTACTGATGACAAAAAACTTCTTTGTAAAATCACACGGATTAGGAAATGAATATATTGTTCTTGACAGTGAAAACATCAGTTTCAACCTTTCTAATAAGGCCATCAAACGTATCTGTAATGTGCATTTTGGAATTGGGTCTGACGGTATTTTGCTAAAAGTCCTGTCGGATAAAGCAGACTTTGGATTAAAAATATATAATCCCGACGGCTCAGAAGCAGAGAAAAGTGGTAATGGATTAAGAATTTTCTGTAAATTTTTATATGACTATAAATTCATAAATAGTAAAAGTTTTTCCGTTGAAACACCGGGAGGTATAATAAAAGCAGAAATTATTGAAGAAGAAAACGGAAAAGCCAAAATCATAAAGGTTGATATGGGGAGGGCCATTTTTAGTAGCAGGGATATCCCTGTTGATTCTGATAAAAATGAATTTATTGGTGAGAAGATCACTGCCCTTGACAAAGATTATGAAGTAAATTGTGTATCTGTTGGAAATCCTCACTGTGTGATAATCAAAGATGATTTGGATATTGATGAAATTAAAAAATACGGACCAGTGATTGAAAATCATCATATGTTTCCAAATCGAATAAATGTCCAGTTTGCAAAAGTTACATCCAAAAATACTGCTGATGTATTAATCTGGGAAAGAGGTGCCGGATACACTTTGGCTTCAGGCAGTTCATCCTGCGCTGTAGCTTGTATCCTGGTAAAATCAGGCTTAACTGACAGGAAGCTTTCAATAAAAATGCAGGGCGGCACACTCAGAATAGAAATCGATAATACCTGGAATATTCAAATGACAGGTGAAGTAAGGGAAATTGCCAGTGGTATATTGTCAGGTGAATTGATTGAATTATTTGTATAAAAACCATCGATTGGTTAATTTCGTCCAGATTTTATTCCGCCATTATATTAATATTAAGAATTGAACCTTAAAACCACAAAGTCAAAGCTATCCGGTGATATTTTAATACCGGCATCCAAATCACATACTATACGTGCTGTGGCTATTGCGGGCATGGCTGATGGCAAATCAATTCTAAGAAAGTCATTAATCTCAGCTGACGCATTTTCATGCATTAATGGTGTTAAGGAATTCGGTGCATTAATTGATCAGAATAATGAACTTATAATAACCGGTATTAACGGATTAATAAATCCCGTATGTAAGAAGGTTGATGTTGGGAATTCCGGAACCACATTACGAATTTTAACTGCTATGGCAGCTTTGGCTAATCATTCTATAACTTTTGATGGTGATGATTCCATAAGGAAAAGGCCGATGAATCCTTTACTCTCAGCGCTGAAGGATCTTGGTGCTGATATTAGCTCAACTGATGGTAAATGCCCCTTTACAATAAAAGGTCCGTTAAAAGGTGGTAAAACAACAATAGATGGCATAAGCTCACAATTTCTCACGGCATTATTACTTGCCTGCCCTTTAGCAAAGGATGATACGGAAATCAGTGTTGAAAATCTTCATGAAAAACCATATGTTGAAATAACACTGGATTGGCTCAAAAGCCAGTCGATTCAGTTTGAAAATCGAGGCCTTGACTGGTTTAAGATAAAAGGTCTCCAAAAATACAAAGCATATGAACGTGACATACCCGCAGATTTTTCTTCTGCAACATTTCCTCTCTGTGCAGCAGCTATAACCGGTTCGGAAGTACTTATCAAAGGTCTTGATTTTTCTGACCATCAGGGAGACAAAGAGATCTTTTTATTTCTCGAAAAAATGGGTGCAAAGATAACATACACCGATAAAGGTGTTATAGTTAAAGGTGATAAACTTCACGGAACAGAAATAGATATGAATGCTACTCCGGATGCACTCCCGGCATTGGCAGTTGTTGGTTGCTTTGCTAAAGGAAAAACAAGTTTATTGAATGTTGCCCAGGCAAGATTAAAGGAATGTGACAGGATAAAAGCTATGGCAACGGAACTAAGAAAAATGAATGCTGCAGTTGAGGAATTAGAGGACGGCCTTATTATTAAAGAAAGTGAGCTTACCGGAACTGATGTTAACGGATATGATGATCACCGGATGGTTATGGCTCTTGCTATTGCAGGAATGGCATCTGAAGGTGAAACGGTCATAGATAGCGCCGAATCAATTAATATTACATATCCTTCCTTCATTGAAGATATGAAAAATATAGGCGCAAATATTGAATTAATATACTGATATTTATTACGGAAAAAACAATAATAATTAATTAATAAAAATATAGAAATATGATTGGATGTACATACGGAATCTTATTTAAAACAACTGTTGCCGGTGGTTCATACCAGGAAGGATTATCAATTAACATTCAGGGCGTTCCACCCGGGTATCTGATTACTGAAGAAGAAATATATACTGAATTGATGTTACGTAAACCCGGCCAGGGAGAATTAACTTCCCCCAGAAGAGAACCCGATTTACCAATTATTTATAGTGGTGTAAATGCTGCCGATACAATGCCGGGATTTTCCAACAAAGGTTATACTAACGGAACACCTTTTGTAATTCTTATTCCTAATCTCGACCGGCATTTTGAGCATATAGAGCAGTACCAGGTTACTAATCGCACTCCAAGGCCCGGGCATGCCTCATATGCCTCATACCAGAAGTATGGCGAGTGGGACGACGCAATCGGAGCCGGATTCTTTAGCGGGCGTTATACATCATCAATTGTTGCAGCGGGCTGTATAGCTAAAAAAATCCTGAAGGATCATGGCATAGAAGTAACTTCATATATTAAAGAAGCTGCCGGCATAAAGATGGGTAATATCCCTATTGAAGAAATAAGAAAAAAAGCATTAGCGTTTCGCCAGGTTAGAAAGCAATACGATCCTATTTACCAATACATATTTGCTTCGGGAAAATTCAACCAGGAGCTGCGTTTTCTGGAGAAGACAGCGATATTCGCCAGTTTGGAAAATAGAATACCTGATTTACCAAAACCAGTATTCGAAGAAGAAAAAATCAGAGAGAAATTTGGGATCAATCCAAAACTGTTTTGTCCTGATCTTGAAGCTGCCGATGCAATGCATAAAGAAATAGTAAGAATTATGAATGAAGGTGATTCTTCCGGTGGTATAGTAGAAGTTGTTGTTACCGGTGTTCCTGCAGGAGTAGGTGAACCGGTCTTTAATAAATTAGACGGGGAGCTTGGAAGATTAATGAGTATAGGAACAATTAAAGCTGTTGAAATAGGCTGCGGGCTGGAGGCAGCAAAATTTAAAGGTTCTGAAAGCAATGATGAAATGAGAATCAGGAACGGTAAAGTAGTATTTAACTCAAATAATGCAGGTGGTATTACCGGGGGATTATCTACGGGACAGGATATTATAGCTAGAGTAACTGTAAAACCAACACCTACAATTGCTAAACCTCAGCAAACTGTTGATAAAGTTAGTCTTAAAAATAAAGAACTTGCTGCCGTTACAAGACGCGATCCTACTATTGTAGCACGCATATGGCCCGTTGTTGAAGCTTTTACTGCTATGATAATACTTGATAACTTTGCCCAGCATTTGGGTTACCAAGCCTTAAAGCCATCAAAATAAATTTAATATTTGCGTTAAGTTTATAACATTAAAAAAAAAATTACACGGATTAATTAATTATCTCCACGAATCTGTTTATACTTTACATTAGAATTCTTGAATTACTTAATATATTGCTTATTTTTAACCCGCTTTTAAAGGATAGATTATTAACCAGTTATATTACTATCTTTAATTGAAATTTAAGAGAAGACATAAAGCATGCTTGCTTTCATACTAAGATTGTTAAATATTAAGCCTAAAGAGGTACTATTGCTTACATTAACCTTATTGCAGGCTGTTTGCATTGGTGTATTCCTTGCTTCATTCGATATTGGGACCCATGCTATTTTTTTAAATAGCTATCCAACTGATCAAATACCATTAGCTCTAATAATCTCAGGTGTATTTGGAATTGTATTAATGTCGATCTATACATATTTGTCAAGCAGGATATCCTTCAGGATTTTTGCAATATTAAATTATTTTATAATTGGAACTGCCACTTTACTCCTATTCTACTATACGGAATATCATAACCTTATACAATTTAGTGCATTTGGATACCCGCTTATGCTGCCTTATACATTATTGTTTCCTTTCAATGCTATGGTAATTTTAAGTTTCTGGCACTCAATAAGAAACGTATTTATTCAAAAGCAAAGTCAGCGATTACAACCATATGTGCAATTGGGACAAATAGGTGGAATAGTGCTTGGCGGTTATGGTACAATTTTATTTCTTTTTATATCATGGAACCTTGAATTAATTATTTTATTTAGTGCTATTAGTATATTTATCGCTCTTTTTTTACAATTCTTAATTAACCCTATACATAAATATTCAAAAAGTTTTTTACAGCAACCGAAAAAGAAACACAAAATTCGTTCAAAGTTTTATGAATTATTCTATACAAAATATTCTTTGCTTCTCCTTTTATTTGTTTTTCTTTCTGCACTAATTGGTATTTTAATACATTATATATTTATTGACATGACCCGGGATAATTATCCGAGTATTATCGGATTTGCAAAATATCTCGGTTTATTTTTGGGAACACTGTTTATTTTTATTCTATTACTTGACCGATTTCTTATCAGAAAGATATTATTTTCATATGACTCCCCTTATAGCATATTTCTTATTCCTATTTCAATAATATTATTAGGTGTAATTTCAATTGTAGTACTGATATTCCTCGGATCATCTATGGCTATAGCCAGATTTACTTTCTTTTTCCTAATAATTGTAATGGTAAAAATGGGTTATGAAGCAGCAAAGCACTCTATTGAGCTACCATCATTGAGGGTCTTATTCTATACCTTAGATATAAGATTTAATAGCGCCATAATCCCCCGGATGGAAGGCTCATTAAGATTGTTTAGTTTAATTTTCGGCGGATTAATTCTAATAGGACTAATACAATTAAATTTTCAAAGACCTCATCAGCTATTATATTTAGTTATTGCACTTTCTGCAATCTGGTTGTTTATTGCAATCAAATTAATTAAGGCATATCAAGCCGCCCTTAAAAACTATATAAAAAAGATAAGAACAAATATTAAGGCTAAAGAGCATGATTTGCCGGACATTGATAAATATTTTCATAAATTATTAAACAGCGATATTCCGGAAAAAGTTATTAATACGCTTTCAATATCAGAAAATATCGAACCAATTTCATTTGAAAAGCATTTAACTGATTTATTAAATGTTCTTTCGGATGATGTTAGAAGATTTATACTATGGAAAATACATAATCTGTCGGTTTTTAGTTCCCTGCCCATTCTAGAAGATCTTAATATCAATGCTAATGATAAATCATCCATAAATCTCAGAACCAATATTATTTCAGTTTTTAAACAAAAATTATCATCCGCAAAAACAATTCCATCAATAGAAAAACTGGCAAATTCAAAAAATATATCTGACCGTATATTAGCATCTGAAATAATAGGTTGTCTGGATAAAAAAAACAAAATAAATAATCTATTAGTGAATCTTTCCAGGGATTTTGAGCCTGAAGTTAAGTTTGCTGCAATAAGGTCGATGGCAAGAATCAGCAGCCCCGAACATACTCACATTTTAATTGGATATTTATCTTCTCCTCTATTCTATTCATATGCATTCGAGGCGCTGGTAAGAATTGGTAATGACGCGCTGAATCAATTAGAACAAGTATTTCTATTATCAGACGCTGATAATGTGTTACTGTCAAGAATTGTAAAGATTTATGGTAAAATAGGAAGCCCCAGAGCTATTGAGCTACTATTAAATAAAATCGAAGACCAAAACAGAATTATTGCAAGGCAGGCTATTATTTCACTTAGAGAGTCCGGATTCCAGGCTAGTCAGACTAATATCCCCAGAATATTAAACGCAACAATACGAATAATAAACATTATAACATGGAACATGTCAGCTATCTCCAGCCTTGGATTTTCAAATAATTTCCAGCTCTTAAAAAACGCTTTGAATTCTGAATTAGCTGATAATTATAAAGTTCTCTTTCATCTCTTATCACTTGCATATAATTCAACTGCAATAGCAAACATAAGAAATCTTGTATATAAGGGAAATGACAAAGATATTAGTTATGCAATAGAAATGCTTGACCAAATTGTAAATCAGGAGATAAAGCAAGTATTATTCCCTGTGTTGGAAAATCTGACAACTAAAGAAAAAGTAAAACAACTACAATATTTTTTCCAGGCCGAAAAAATTACTGCTAATGAATTAATCCCGGAAATAATTACGAGAGACTATAATCTGATTTCTCTATATGTTAAAGCTTGTGCAATTATCAGTTGGCCCCTGTTGCAAAAATCACATATTGACGAGGTTTTAGTTTCAAATTTGTTTCATCCCGATAAGTTAATTAGAGAATCTGCAGCCTATGTCATTAACAAAATAGATGAAAATTATTTAGATACTGTTTTCCCCAGAATTGAACCTTCAATTGTCCATGAATTAATGGCATCACTTGAACATTCAAAAAATGGTTCATTTTATCTGATATTTAATCGTGTACAGTTTTTACGTCAGTGCCTGAAATTTAAAAATGTTCCTGAATATGTCCTGCTTGAACTTGCAAAGTACCTTGAATTAAATAATTTTGACAAGGGAAAGGAAATTATTGTTGACAAAAATGAAAAAAATTATTCCCTGTTAATAGTTCTCCAGGGCTCTGTTGAATTAATTGCAGAAGGTTATGACAGTATTACTTTTGAAAAGTTTAGTTTAATATATACAAATGCTATCGCAAATGTTGTAAATAACAAATTCATTTTAAAAACTAAAACAAATACTGAATTATTCAGTTTAGAGAATGAATCACTAAATATGCTGATATTTGATTATTTGGATATAAGAAAATCAATATTGGATTGTATATACGAATTATAATTGAAACCTAATAATATTGTAATTTTGATTTAAATTAGTCTATTGATAAAATTTTATATATGAATTTTGAGTATGATATATTTGTTAGTTATTGTCCTTCTGTTGCAAAAGAAGATCTATGGATAAATGAATGGTCTTCAAAATTTTGTGAGTATCTGGCTATCTTAATGAACAGGTTAACTGATAAAAAACCTACTATACTGTTTCAGGATGATCTAATGGCAAGAAGTAAGTTATTAGGAAATGAGTCAACCAAAATATTTTCAAAAACTGCCGTCTTTGTTACATTAATTGCTCCTGAATACTTTAAATCAAATACCTATCTAAAGGAATTAGGAGAAATATCTAATATAATAAATTATAAGTCAGACGATTCTACCCAAAAAGTAAATCGTATTTTTAAGGTTATAACCTCACCTGTTGATGAAGAAAATGAACCGGATTTCTTAAAAAATGAATTAAGTTATGATTTCTTTGAGATAAACAGATATAGTAAAAATGCCAGGACTTTTGAAATAAATGAAAAAGATGAACTATATGAAAAATTCTGGTCAACACTGGTCGATTTGGCATATGATATATATAATTCTCTTAATTCTCTGATGGCATCAGAAAAAATTAAACATGCTAAAAAAGAAAAAGAATTCATATATCTTGCTGAAACATCTATTGATCAAAAGGATAACAGGGATATACTCAAAAGAGAATTACAACATCTTGGGTATGGGATTTTTCCTTCCGGACGATTACCTGACAATATCGATGAGTTAACAGTTGTAATTCAGGATTATCTCGAGAAAGCAGTATTATCCATTCATTTAATGGGCGCATATTATGGAGATTATGTTAATAAATCTAAATATTCATTAATCGATATTCAGAATCAAATTGCAAAATCCTGTATTGAACAATCTGAAAAATATAACAAATTATTCAGAATAATATGGATCCCAAACGATCTTAAACCATCAGAACAAAGACAATCGTTATTTTTAAAAAGGTTGAAAAGAGATGATGCCCGGCTAAAAACAGAAATAATTGAGGCTCCGCTTGAGGTTATTAAATCAATTTTAAATAGTAAGATTACCCAGATAAAAAAATCTGAAGAACCTAAAGTTAAAGATAGAATAAAAGTTTACCTTCTTTATGAGAAGAACGAAAGAGGAAACCTTGACAAATTAATAAAAGAAATTAACAATAATAACTATCTTACTTTAGTTACTGATTTCAGTTCTGACAACGATAAAATAATAGCATCCCATTTGGAGAGCCTGATAGAAGCTGATGCTGTTTTAGTTTATCAGGGAAATAGTGGTAAAGAATGGTTAGATAGTAAAATAAGAGATCTGATAAAGGCTCCCGGATATGGAAAATCAAAATCATTTAAAAGTATAGGTATTATTACTAAACAAAATCCTGATAAAAGTATTATGAATTTTATTTCTCATACTAAAATTACTATAGAAAAAGAGATTAATCCTTCTGTAATTAAAAAAATTTTAGATCCTATAAAGTAACCTAATGGCTGATAACAATAAAATACAGGATAATTCCATTACCATTGCTCAAAAAAATCCTTTTCCGGGCTTAAGGCCATTTAGTAATGAAGAAAGCCATCTTTTCTTTGGCAGGGAAGGTCAAAGCAAAATTGTTTTGGAATATTTAGCCAGAAACAGGTTTGCTGCCGTTACCGGAGCTTCGGGAAGTGGTAAATCATCAATAATTTATTGCGGATTAATACCCATGCTATATGGTGGATTTCATGTTGAAGCCGGCTCCAAATGGAGAATAATTGCCTCCCGGCCGGGAAGTAGCCCTGTAGAAAATCTCTCAGCTACACTTGCAAAGAATGAGAATACACAAAAATATAGTGATGATGGACATATCAAAAAACAAATATTATATACTGTTTTAAGAAGAAGCTCATTCGGACTGGTAGATGCTATAAAACAGATGAAAATTCCGGAAAACGAAAATATATTGATTATAATTGACCAGTTTGAGGAATTATTCAGATATAAAGAGAGCAGAAAAGATAGTACTACGCTTAATGAAACTGAAGCATTCATAAAATTACTTATAAACGCTGTTAAGCAAAGAGAATTACCTATATATGTAGTTCTAACAATGAGATCGGATTTCATAGGGGAATGCTCACAATTTCAGGAATTTACAAATTTAATTAATGATAGTAATTTTCTTATCCCGCAAATGTCACGGGAAGATTTCCGTGAAGCAGTCAAAGGACCAATATCAGTTGGCGGAGCCAAGGTCGATCCACAACTAATGCAACATATTCTTAATACTATTGAGGATAAAACTGACCAGCTACCTGTTCTGCAGCATGTCATGATGAGAACATGGGATTTCTGGACACGATATAACGAACCCTCTACTCCTATTAAAATGAGAGATTATGAGGCAGCTGGAAAGATGGAAAATGCTCTGTCACGACATGCAAATGAAGCCTATGATGAACTAACAGACGAAGGCAAAGAGATATGCAGGAGTTTATTCAGGTGTTTAACAGAGCAAGGCCCCGATAATAAAGGTATAAGACATCCGGCAAGTATAAAATATATAGCAGATATCGTACAAGTTAGTGAAGAGAGAGTAATAAAAGTTATTGAAAAATTCAGGGCTGCGGGAAGATCATTTTTAACACCCGGTGAAAACATTCCATTAGATGGTGATACAGTAATTGATATCTCTCATGAAAGTTTAATGAGAATTTGGGATAAGCTTAAAATATGGGTGGAAGAAGAATCATCTTCAGTACAGATGTATTTACGTCTGGCTGAAGCCTCATCTCAATATCAGTTAGGTAAAACAGGCCTTTGGCGCCCACCAGATTTACAACTTGCATTAAACTGGAAAAAAACACAAAGACCCACTCTGGCCTGGGCCAAAAGGTACAACCCTGCATTTGAAAAAGTAACGGTTTTTCTGGATGCCAGTGAAAAGAAATTTATACATGAAGAAAAGAATAAAGTTAGACTGCAAAGAAGAGCCATAAACAGAACCAGAAGATTTGCAGTTATAATGGGAATTGTAGCAGTTTTCGTTATTGGAATGTTATCTATAGTATACAATTCACTGGTGGATAATAAAAACCTGAATGATGATTTGGCTAACAAAAACAGAGACCTGGAAATAATAACGGAAGAAAATGTGGCATTACGAAAAATTGCCGAACAAAGGGCCGATAAAGAAACTGTTGAAAAAATTCTGGCACAGATTGCAGCAGACTCTGCCAAAATTCAAAGGTTACAGGCAGAAAAAGAGACAACAGAAGCATATGAGACTGTAAGTGAGGTAACTATGTATAGCCAGGAACTTGAAAAAACTACCGAAATTGCTGAACTACAAAAAGAAAAAGCGATGCAAACTGCGCAGGAAGAAAGAGAAGAACGTACAGAAGCAGAAAAAGAAAAAGAAATGGAGTTTAGAAGAAGAATGCTACAGATAGCTCAAACCATGGCTTCAAAATCTCTTACTACCAATGATAAAAATTTAAAGGCCTTATTAGCTTATCAAGCTTATAAGTTTAATAAAAAATATGCCGGCCAAATTAATCATCCGGATATATATGCAGCATTATACTCTTCTTTATCCGCTTTTAACGGAGCAGGCTATAACAGTGTAAAAGGTCACGAAGGTGCCGTAAGAACAGTTGTATTCTTACCGAATTCAGATAAATTTTACAGTTCAGGAGGAGATGGCAAGATTGTCCAATGGGACTTAAACTCTGATTCTAAATCCGGCAGAATCTTTATCGATAACAATTTTATTAACAGAAGTTTAGCTATTAGCAAAAATGGAAGATGGCTTGCATGCGGAACAACAACTTCAAGAATTCAATTGTTTAACCTTAATAAACCAAACACTATTCCAAAGTTCCTGGAAGGACATAAAGGTTGGGTTGAATCATTGGTATTTACACCTGATAATAATGGATTATATTCCGCTAGTACTGATAAAACAATAATGTTCTGGGATTTAATATCGGAAACAAATAATGAATTCTTTAATCATGTAGCCCGGTTCAGGTGTATCGGTATTTCGAATAACGGCAGGTATTTGGCCGGAGGTACGGAAGATGGTAAAGTATTTTTATGGAATCTTAGCACAGGAAAATCCTCAGTTGTTTATAATTCAGCAGGAACAGAAATAATGTCATTAAAATTTAATAATGCCGGGACAATATTAGTTTTTGGCGACAAAAAGGGAATTTTAGCTTTATTAAATTTAAGAACAAACAAAGTATCAAAAATTAAGGCCCATTCAGCAAGAATTCCTGATGTTCAATTTAGTCCGGATGACAAATTACTGGCAACAGCAAGCTATGATGGTACTATAAAAATATGGAACTCAAGAAGTTTACTATTAAGACCCGTTGAAATTAAAGCACATGAAGCGTGGGCACTTTCTTTGGCATTCAGTAAAGATGGAAAATATCTTATTTCCGGAGACAATGCAGAAAGGATATTTATCTGGGCTTCTAAAAATGATTATTTGGTAGATCAAATTTGTTCCAAAATTAACAGAAATATGACCAAAAACGAGTGGGCAAATTATGTAGGTTCTGATATAGAATACCAGAAAACTTGCTTAAATAAATAAAATATTAAATGATAAACTATATTAAATATATTATTATTACTCTGATTTTTACTCTCTGTCATGCTTATGTAATTGGCCAGGAAGATTGCATAAAATCATTCCAAAGAGCCAAGCGGTTATATGATCAGGGTATTATAGATGAAATACCTGAAATTCTTGGTCCCTGCATCGAAAGTGGATTCACCAGAGCCCAGAAAATCGAGGCATATAAGCTGATAATCCTTGCCTATCTGTTTGATGACAATCAATATGAAGCAGAAAAAAACATGCTGGAATTTTTAAAAAAATATCCGGAGTATGAAGTAATGCCCAACGATCCCGTAGAATTTGTGTATCTCTTTGAATCCTACAAGACAAAGGCTATTATTTCATTAGGATTTACATTTGGCCCTAATTTCTCTAATCCAAGAATAATAGAGCCATGGTATGCAGGTGGTGACGATATGAATATTTCATATGCAAATTCTACCGGGGCAGGATTTCACATGGGATTAAACCTCAGCAGATATATTTCAAATAGTTTTTTCCTGAATGTGGGCCTTAATTACGTGGGAAGTAGATATTCATTTATGGATAAGATTGCATACCCTTACAAACAAGAGGATCTGCAATCCACTGAAACCACTTTTGATGAAAAATTATCGAGACTTGATATACCTCTTACAATCGCTTATGAACTAAGTTCCACAAAAGTAAATTTTTACTTATGTGCCGGATTTAGTGTTGGCAGTATTTATAAGGTTACAGGTATACCAAGCAAGACATATGGTGAAGAATTACCCCCGGTAACCGGGGCTGATATACTTATGACTGATTATCGGGAAAAATTGATTTATTCAAGTATCATGGGCACTGGATTAAAATTTAAAGTCCCAAGAGGTTATTTGGTATGTGATTTTCGATATTATATCGGCCTGAATAATATAATTAAACCTGAAAGCAGGAATGAGATTACAGACCTATGGTCAACATATTTATATATAGATGATGATTATTCAATAAATAGTTTCACGATATCCATAGGCTATTATTTATCATTTTATAAGCCAGGAAAACAAAATTAAAATAATATTTGAATGTTAAGTTGCAGAGAGATGAGATATACTGTTTTTATAATAACGTTGTTGATTATTCTACTAAACCTGTCTTGTGATAAGGATGAAATATCATATATCCAATCAGAGTCATTTATTAAATTTTATGGGGGCCCTTCATTAGCTGATCATGGCGTAGATGTCAAACAAACCGGAGATAAAGGTTATGCTGTTTTAAGTACTATTAAAACGCCGGATAATGGAACTGATATGTGCCTTATTCTTACAGATATATATGGAAATTCATCGTCAGAAATAAAATATTTTGGTGGAAATTCCGATGATGTGGGAAGGTGTATAAATATCCTTGATGATGGAGGACTAATTCTTCTTGGTTCTTCAAAAGACGCGACTACAAAGAAACTGGATATATTACTGGTAAGAACAAACAGCGCAGGGGATTCAATCTGGTCAAAAAAAATTGGAGGCTCGGGAAATGAGGAAGCATATGATTTAAAAATCGACGATTCAGGCAATTTCGTATTAATAGGATATACCGATACTTATGATCCGGGGACAGAAATTACAATCACATTCGCTAATATGCAAAAACAGATTTTAATACTAAAGGTAGATCAGGATGGAAACATTATCACACCGGTTATTAAACCTTTGGGAGTCCGTGGCAAAGATGATATAGGCCACCATATTCAAATATTGGATGATGGTTACTTAATAATAGGAAATACAAATAATGTATATAAAGACAATGATGATAGATTCTTTTCTTTTATAACTGAAACAAATGCCCGGGGCGATCTTTTATCAGGTTTGGATACATTGTTTGAAACACAGGTTAATTATTATAATCAATCTGCAATAATGCCGGATGGAAATATTCTTGTTGCAGGCACAATCACAACCAGCAATAGTACTAATATTTGTTTAACTAAGGTTAATTCGGAAAAACTGAAAGAAAAACTCTGGAAAAATGTAATTCTCGATCCATCTAATACGTATAATACAGGTCTATTAATTAATGGGAATGAAATTACTTTAACAGGTACACATATAATTTCAGGAAATACCAGTAATATTGTATTAATTAGAACCGGTATAGACAGCCTTAGCACTATTATTAATTTAAACGAATATGGGCAGTCGGGACAACTGGTAAGTGCGGGATTTGATGTTACAGATGATATGGGATATGTTTGTACCGGATCGAATATAACAAATGATAATAGTGTAATTACTTTAATTAAAACCGGATATGATGGCAACTTTTAGAATTAACCACTAATTCTGTTAACTTCTTTCCTCAAATAAATTATACATTTTAAATAGTATATTATTCATTTTATCAAATAGTTATATTTTAATGCTTAATTAATATTTTTTTTTAGAAAATTTGTACTCGGAAAAGTCTGTCCGGTTCCAAAATATGTTGGTTATGATAAAAAAATATTTGTCTGCTTTATTTTTCTTTAGTTTTATTCTTTCAAACTTACTTTATGCACAGTTCCAGACAATTACAAGTACAACTTATAATGCATCTAATGGCACATTGGTTATAACAGGCACAAATTTTAATATTACCCGGAATGTTGACGCTTCACGTATACAAATTTCTAATGGAACAGTTGCACGTACTTTAATAGTTACATCTGATGCATTGCCCGGTTCAACAACAACTGCAACACTAATTGTCACAGGAGATGATAAGTTATATTTAAACGCAATACTAGATGCTAATGGTACTAATTCATCAACAGGGGGGACATACAATCTTGCCGCCAACACACTTTGGAACGGGATATTATGTCCTGCCGACGGAACCAATCCGATTTTAGTATTCAATTACAGCCCGCCTTCGATAACAAGCTCTACTTATAATGCAACTACAGGTTATTTGGTAGTTACAGGTTCCAGGCTTGCAAAAGGCAGCGGATACGATATTGATGCCAGCCGGTTTACTATAACCGGGAAAGCTTCAGGAACATATACATTGTCATCTGGGACCTCCGATGCAGAGATAACTTCTGAAACCGCTTTCACCCTGATTATAGGAGGGACTGACAAAACTGAAGTCGATAAGCTGATTGATGACAACGGCCTGACATCATCTGATAATGTAACATATAACCTTGCAGGAGCTAATGGGTGGAACGCATTCGTTAATGCCGGTCATGCTGATCTTACCGGTAATCCCATTACCGCTTCCAATGTTAACTATGCTCCTGTAGCAACTTCTTTGCGGTATGCAGGTTCAAACGGACTGGACAGTATAATTATCGGAAGATTTACATATACCGATCCTGAAGCAGATCCTCCCGGTAATCATCTTTTCAGATGGTACCGATCTGATGATGGAACAGGTGTGGGTAGTCCCATAGCGCCTTTTGCAGCGGATTCAAATTATACAATTACAACAGCCGATACCGGTAAATATATAAGGTTTGATGTAATTCCTGTTGCCGCTACCGGAAGAACACCCGGCGATGCTGCATCAGCCGGCTGGTTAAAGGTTAATCTTGCACCGAAAGCTTCAAACCTCCGGTTTGCAGGCTCCAACGGGCTTGACAGCGCTTTGATAGCAAGATTTACTTACTCTGACGCTGAAACTGATAATCCCGGAGCACACCTCTTCAGATGGTACAGATCTCCAAATGGAATAAGCGGCTGGGAGGCAATAATCCCTCCAGGAATTGATTCCTCCTATACTATTGAAGTGGCTGATACAGGAAATTACCTGAGGTTCTCAGTTACCCCCGTGGCATTAACCGGAACAACGCCCGGATTATTAAGATACAGCAGTGCCATAAAAGTTAATGACGCGCCAAAAGCTTATAATCTGCATTATTCAGGTTCAAACGGCCTGGATAGTATCATCATTGCATCCTTCACATATTTTGATGCAGAGGGAGATTTACCCGATGATCC
>CBFCXR010000025.1:0-21998 GCA_965602045.1 uncultured Bacteroidales bacterium
AAAGGGGGCTGTCCCTTTTTATAAAGGGGGCTGTCCCTTTTTAATCCTACTGAAGTTTGAAATGATAAGTAATATATCCTTTCTGATGAAAAGGTGCATTTGGCTTTGCAGTGAATTTTGATTTTACGGCGGCTTTTTTTGCAGCATTTAATAAATAAGTATCTAATGTAGTAGAACCTTTAACTCCGCTGGTTGCATTTACAACATTTCCTTGTCTGTCAACAGTAATTTCAACAACTACTTTCCCCTGTTTCTGGTATTTAAGTTCGGGTTTTGGAAGAGATATGCCATTCCTGCCTGCGAGGCTGAATGATACTCCGCTTCCATAACTTGAGCCATAAGAATAGTTATCGGAATTTTTATCACCATTTATGTCTCCTTTATTTCCATATACATTATCGTCACCTTCAGAATTATTTGATTCGGAAGTTGTTGTTTTTCCCTTATACAGAGCCTTGGTATTTACCTGTTTTGGCTTTTCTACGGGTTTTTCTTCCGGTTTAACCGGCTTTTCAATATTTTTTTTCTTTTTTACTTCTGTTTTTTTCTTTACCACTTTTGGTGCCTCTTCAAAATCCTGGGTGATAATATCTTCTTTAGAGTCCGTTGTTATATCCGGTACTTTTTCGGGAATAGATTCTGCTGTTTTTACCTCATTTTCAAGTTCTGATATTCCACTGCCGGTTTCTTCATTTCCAAAATCAATCTTTATTCCTTCAATACCAGGCAAAGGCTTTGGATTGGTAAAACCAAAAAAGATCAATATCAGTAAAAGTATATTGTGGAAAAATATAGTTCCTAATATGCCATTTTTATCCTTGGGCATGACTGTTAAATTTAATCTTCAGGTGTTGTAGCTAAAATCAATTTATATTTATTATTCTTAGCAATGTTCATAACTTTCACAACCTGATCAAGAGGGATACTTCTGTCAGCATGCAGAGAGATTGTAGGTTCAGTTCTGTATTTAAGCCTCTGGTGTAAAATCGATTCCAACTCCTCTAAGGAGGAAACTTTAGTCTTTTCAACATAAAATTCCTGGTTTTCATCAATTAAGATTTGTACTATCGGCGTTTCTTTTACCTGATTTGTGCTCTGGGGCAAAGTTAATTTCAAAGCATTGTCGACAATTAATGTAGATGTTAGCATAAAAAAGATCAACAACAGAAAAACTATGTCTGTCATTCCGGACATACTGAAAGAAAAGCTTACTTTATTTCTGGGTTGTATTGCCATAAAAATATTTTATACACTATTTCTTAACCGGTTCATTTAACAGATCCATAAACTGTGTTGTAGAAGCTTCCAGGTGAAATACTATTTTTTCAATATTTGAAACAAGAATATTATATGCAAAGTATGCCATGATACCAACAATTAAACCGGCGACTGTGGTTATTAATGCCTGGTATATACCGTCGGAAAGTTGTGATACAACAATATTACTTCCGGCTTCAGACATATCCATAAAAGAACGAATCATCCCCATTACTGTACCAAGGAAACCTATCATTGGTGCACCTCCTGCAACTGTAGCTAAAAAGGGTAATCCCTTTTCCAGTTGATAGATCTCAAGCTTACCGATGTTCTCAATTGCAGCGTTAACATCGTTTAAGGGTTTGCCAATGCGGTTGATACCCTTTTCAATCATCCTGGCAACAGGATTATTGTATGACTGACACAGAGCATGCGCAGATTCAAGCTTTCCTTCATGTATATAGTCTTTTATTCTGTTCATAAAGTTTATTTCAAAACGTGATGCCCTTCTGATTGCCCCCCATCTTTCAAAAAAAATGTAGACAGCTATAATTGATAATAAAACAATTGGAATCATTACCCAGCCCCCTTTTAAAGCCAAATCAATGAATTTTGTTGTCTCAGCTGCCGCATTATTTTCCAGTGCAGTAACAGTAGTATCAGTTAAATTGGTTTGTAAAAGCGTTAACATATTCATTTATGATTAATAAGTTTTGTTAAAAATATGAAAACGATAGAAATTGATTATTATTTTTTAAATATAGTTATTAACTATTTTTTTGCAGTGTTTTTGTTTTTCTTCTTCTTAAATATTGAAGACATATATCTTTTCCAGAGTTCCCCGAATTTGTTGAATTCTTCCTTGAATACGACACCAAGGCCCTGCGTATAAGGAGATAACTCAGTTATAAGATTATTATTAGAATGATTATAAGCTTTAAGGCGAACTTTTTCTGTAATTTTATAATCCATATCAAAATCGCCGACAATATTATTTGAAGATTCGACAGTAGCATTGGTGTTAACATCAACATTACCGTTAATACTTAGTTTATCATTTAATAGCTGTGTTGAAAGTGCAAGTTCCACTTCATCAGAAGTAATTTGATTATCAAAGCTGGGGCGATAATTAATTCTTACATCGTAGTCACTACTTATTTGAGATAACCAGTGACTTAGTTGATTTGATAAAAATTCGCTTGCATTAACTCCTGCTGCATTAGAGTATGGTGAAGAATATGTATTAGTATGATCGTCGACTCTGGGTATAAATCTGTTTAATACTAATAATGATAAAAAATTCTTATTATTTTCTTCATCAGTATTTATCGCATTTTTTACTTTTTCTCTTGTTTGTTCGTCTATATTAGGCAGGTATATATCATATTTAATATTTGGTTTTGCAAGTTTTTCTGTCATAAGCAACTGGCAGTGTACGACTGTATTTCTCTTATATTTTTCATCTCCCTTCAAATCTGTTGAAGCATAGGGCTCTTTCCCATTATTTGTGCTTTGTGTGTATGTGTTGGCGCCAAATAAATCATACAGCGACGCTTTTGTTGGATATATAGCTTTAATATTTATATCAGCATTCAATGGATCTCCACTCCATCTAATAACACCATTATCTATATTAAATTTTCTGTTAATTACATTCTGTAGAGTAAACAAGTAATCGCCGTCTTCAATGTAATATTCACCATAGATTTTAAATTTTCCGAGAGTGTTAATTTGTAAGTTAATATCGCCCCGGCCTGTACTCTTCATTATATTACCGACTTTTGGATCGAAAATAAGTTGTACCTCAGCATCGGGTGTAATTTCAAGATCCATATTTAAATTTAATGCTGATAAATCAACTTTATATAGTTCCTTCTTTTGCTCTATTTGTTTAATTGTATCTTCGAAAAGAAAAGTAACAAAGTTATATTCTGAAATTTCACCCGCATTTGAAAGAGGGATAAAGAATTTAGTATTTTTTTCGGTCCTGACACTTGCATCCACTTTTATATTCCCCGGAGTGCCCTTTAGTTTAACAAAACCTGATGCGAAGGCTGTACCATAAAATTGGGTATTATCAGAATGAGTCGTTTTAAGAAATAATAAATTATCAGCATCAATTTTAATATCAAAATCAATTTCTCTCAGATATCTGATTCCAATTACTCCTTTTATATATGCTGAATTTCCATATTGATCAATAATATTTATGTTATCAAATAATACCTTATTATCAATGATGCTAATTTCGTTGGTAAAGTTGTATCTTGACTTCAGATAATTAATTGTAAATGCTGTCTTCTGGAATTTTAAACTACCATTTATAACAGGGTTTGATATATTTCCTGTTAAAGATAAATGTCCTGTTGTAATGCCATTAAAATCACTAAATATATTTTTCAAATACGGATTTATTAAATTAAGCCGGAGTTTATCCAAATCAACGTTTAAATCAAGTTTTCCATTATTCTTGGGGTAGTAATCCCCATAAATTCCAATAGTCTTTAATCTTCCTCTTTTAGCATATGCATCAATATTCACTGCTTTTTTATTATTATTCCAATTGGAAATTATTACTGCATTTCCCAGTTTTTCTTTATTAATAATTAGTGTGTCAATTATAATACTTGAATAAAATACAGGATTTTCGTAGAAGTTCTTGATTTCAGCATTGCCATTTAATATTCCCTGGAATTCTATTCCTTCATTTTTAGTGAAAATATTTAAGTTTCCTAAATTAAACCGGTTAAATTCTATTGATAATTTATCGTCTGGATTTTTCGATATTTTCCCGTGTAAGCTGAGATGCTGGTTATCATGACTTAATATAAAATTATCCACAAAAATACTATTGCTATCAATTAATATGTTGCATTTATTTAATTGCCATAAGGTATCAGTTGTTATGACCTGCGTTGGTTCAATGTTAATTGCTATTGAAGGGGACTTCTGACTATCGGGTTTGGTGAATTTTGCTATTGCCTTGAATATTCCCTTATATACCACAGTATCCCAATTATTCCAGCGCGCCAAAAAACTGATACTGTCATTGCTTGTAGTGGAATAAATTGTGAAATTCTCTAAATTGATTTTGTCTCTTAAAATAAGATTTTGGCTGCCGGATACTAATGAAAATATACTGTCATTAGACTGACTGTTAAAATATACTTTATTCCAGGTATTGTCAAAAGCTTTTAGCTTAGGTGACTGAAAGAATAAATGCAGATGATTAATATCCGGATCAAATTCACCTTCAAATGTTGAATTCTCAGCAATGAAATATTCAGGCAGGAAATAATCAAAAATTGGCTTGGTATTTTTAAAGTTGATATTAAAATGAAATCCGTTTTTGAAATCCTCAGCTGTTGAAAATTCAGAATTAATTAAAGTTGGGATATATGAATTTAAGAATTTTGTTAGTGACGCACCAATTTTGTTCACCTGATAATTACCAATTAAATCTGCATCAATAAGGTCGGAACGAATTACAAATGAATTGGAACTTCCATTATTTTTTGCTTTTAGACTGAAATCATATATCTGAATTTGCTTGTCTTTTTTTGTAAAAAGCGAGTTAAGCAGTGTTATTTCTCCGTTTAAATTTTCTAATGAATTCCCCTGTGCAATAGCTTTAATTAGAAATGACAATTTATGTGTAGTATCGGATTTATCAAAATTTAGCCGATACAGGTTAGCATTTGTAATATTAGCAGTGAAGTCAAATTCATTAATTTCATTTGTAAAATCAACCTTACCCAGAAATTCAAGATTAATATTCGGATCATTTATAACTATTGAACCATTATAGGTTTTGTTGTATAGTATCCCGGCCAGCTTAATGTTTTTATATCCGTATTGCTTTATTTCCAAACTTTGTATTAGTCCGTTAAGTTTTGCATTGATTGTTTGCCCTGAAGAACTTGATCCATTAATATTAAGGTTTAATGAAATTTTACCAATATTTTTTTCATTATTAAGAAGTCTGCCTATATTAAATTCCTCTGTTTTTAATTCCCCGTTAAAAGTGAAAAACTGGCTTGTGTCAGGCTTAAACAGGATGTCAGATGATAATTTACCAAGATCAGTGGTTATATCACCATAGGCTACAAAATCATCTACAAATCCGGTAAATTTTCCTTTATAACTAAAAAATTTTAATATTTCAAATTTGTCAGATAAGTTAAATCCTTTTCCCCCGGGTAATTTGAATGATTTTATATCTTCAACAGATGCGATGAAGTTTTTTAGATCAGCATAGATAAATGTTTCTTTAAGATCAGGCAATCCATCCAGATTAAATTCTCCTGATATCTTTGAATTTTTACCGTATTCAATGTTAATGTTTCTTCCTTTTAGATTATTGATATATCCGGTAATTTCACCTGAAAAATTAATAGTCTGATATGTATTATATAATTTGGGAGTAAAATATGCTATATCATAAAAATTTATCAGTGAAGGATCTAACAAAAAGTTCAGCTTAAGATTTTCATAAACTGCTTCTTTACTAAAATCCTTAAAACTGCCGAACCTGACGCCAATTCTCCTTCCCTGTATTTGTGAAAAAGGTGTTTCTATGCTGGTATTCTTAAATGAAATATGATCTTTGCCTATGCTTGTTCTTGATTGAAAGCTATTAACTTTAAATCCGCTTTGTTCTTCAAAACTCATTGATTTAAGCACAAATCTTACAGAGTCTCCGGTCTTGTTTAATCTTCTTATATCTGCATTAAGATTGTTAAGAACCAAATCTGAAAAGTTTATTCCATAGCGCTTCTCTTTTGAGTCGAATCTATTGATAATGAATTTACTGTTGTTTAATTTTATGTTTCTGATAGTAAATATTTTCTTAGGTTTTGTTGAATCTTTTCGTCTTAGTTCCTCAATGAAGAATTTAATATTGACATTGCTCAGGGAATCAATAAGAAGATATATTTTAGCTTTTTCGAGGCTCAGTGTATTTACCGGAATACGCTTTTTATTCGGGAATTTAATAATCGAAGCAACTATCTCTTCAGCATATAACAAAGTATCCTGATTCAAATCTTCAATATAAACCTTTTTTAATTTTACTTTATTAAAAAAAGAAATGTCAATTGCATCTATTTCCAACTTTATATTCAGATTATCAGAAATGATTTTCATTACCTTCTGTGCCGCATAAGTCTGGATGCCTTTATTTTGCAAAAGAATAAAACCGGAAGTCAGCAGTATTAATACTGTTAGAATAATGATGAATAATATTTTAAGTATCTTTTTGATAACTTTAGCCTTTTATTTCTAAAACGTAAAAAAAATAAAAAAAGTTTAATAATTAGCATTATTAATTAAATAAATGAGTATTACTATTTTAGGTATTGAAACATCATGTGATGATACTGCTGCTGCAATAGTTGAAGATGGCTGTATTTTATCCAACAAAATTGCTAACCAGGAAGTGCATAAATCATACGGAGGAGTAATACCTGAACTTGCTTCAAGGGCTCACCAGCAAAATATTATCCCGGTTATTGAACAAGCTATCGCTGAGGCAGGGAAAACCAGGAAAGATATAGATGCAGTAGCTTTTACACGTGGCCCGGGTTTAATAGGTGCTTTGCTTGTTGGCAGTTCTTTTGCAAAAGGATTTTCCAGTTCACTTGGTATACCTTTAATTGACATTAATCATTTGCATGCCCATATATTATCCCATTTTATAGTAAAAAGGAATGAAAATAAAGGTTTACCTAAATTTCCCTTTCTATGTTTATTAGTCTCAGGTGGCCATACTCAGATTATAATTGCCAGGGATTATCTGGAATTGGAAGTTATTGGCCGTACGCTTGATGATGCTGCCGGTGAAGCATTTGATAAATGTGCGAAATTACTCGGATTACCTTATCCGGGAGGGCCTTTTATCGATAAATATGCCAAAAATGGGGATCCACATTCATATAGTTTTAGTAAACCTGTTATTAAGAATTTCGATTTTAGCTTTAGTGGATTGAAAACAGGATTTCTTTATTTTATCAGGGATAAAATAAAATACGATAAAGATTTTATTTCAAAGAATATGAACAATATTTGTGCTTCAATTCAGAAAACTATTATTGATATACTTTTAGACAAATTAGTAAAGGCCTCCATCGAAACCGGAATTCAACAGATAGCTGTTGCAGGAGGTGTATCTGCCAATTCAGAGCTTCGTCATAATATTATCAATGAAGGAAGAAAGAGGAACTGGAATGTTTATATTCCTGAATTTGAGTTTTCTACTGATAATGCAGCTATGATAGCAATAACAGGATATTATAAATATTTGAAAAAACAATTCTCTGATTTTAACATAACACCTGTAGCCAGATTGAAAATATAATATTTATCAGGCTGAAAATGAATATCTTTTTGTTTTATTTCGTATAATATTAAATATTTATTAACAATATACATAAATATTCCTCTTTTAGCATAAATTATTTTAAAATAGGCGTTTAATGATTTTAACCAAAATATATTGTTGATACAATTTAACATTTTCACAAATAGATTATCTTTTTTTTAATATAATTTTGTTATTATTGTTAACTATTTCTTGAAGTAACCTGTTGTTTATATGCAAAGGTTATTTAATGTATATAAAGGACTTAATTAGAGTCAGTAATATTTTGATACAATTTATAATTGTATGGATAATCTGCTAATAGAAAGCACAAAAAAAACGCCTGAAGTATCCTTCAATGTTGAGGGAAGAATAAAGATTAGCGGAAGGTCCATACCTGAAGATGCTACAAAATTTTATGATGATTTATATGAATGGATTTTTCACTATTGCCAAAATCCTCCTGAATCCACTATAGTTGATATAGAGCTTGAATATTTTAACAGTGGCTCCTCTAAAGCTATTTTACACATCCTTCGTGCCCTGGTTGATGTAGCTAAAAAAGGTCATAAAATGACAATTAACTGGTATTATGAAGAGGGTGATGATGATATTATGGAAAGAGGGGAATATTATGAATCGATTTTGGAAACCAAGTTTAATTTCATAGAAACAGAATAACTTTCTATTGCCTTAGTTTCAACACTCTGAAGATATTAGCGCATACACCCTTAACCTTACAAGTTTACTAAATACTACAACAGGTTTCCTGGAAAATTTGTAATGTTCAATTTGATATTTATTCAGCATATAAAGTAATTAATCATATTTTTAAAGATTGAAATATATAGACTAAAATTCCGTTTAGTTTTAATAAACATGTATTAATTAATATATATGATTCCTGTTAGATTACTTTTTTTAATTTCACTTAGTGTTGGTCTTATACAAGCCCAGTATTCCCAGGATGAAATATGTTCTATTCGAAATACAGCATTTGCCAGCGGAGAGGAAATTAAATACACAGTATCTTATAATTGGTTTATCTTCTGGACCGAAGTCGGGGAAGTAACATTTAAAGTTAATGAAACAAAGATATTTAATAAACTTTGTCTTCATTTACTGGCCATCGGCGAAACATATGAAAGCTGGGATTGGTTTTTTAAGGTTCGTGACAGATATGAGTCATGGGTACATCCATCGACTCTGAAACCATACTTTTTTAATCGGGATGTTAATGAAGGCGGATATACATTTAATGTTAAATATTCCTTTAACAGAAAGAGAGATTATGCGCTAAGCACCTATACCAGGAATAATAAACCTGAGAAGAAAGATACTATTAGTATTACAGACTGCACTTATGATGTGATATCGATTCTTTACTATGCCAGGAATATTGACTATTCAAAATATAAACTTAATGATACAGTGCCGGTTACAATATTATTAGATAATGAACTGGAAAATGTTTACTTCAGGTATCAAGGTATAGAAAACTTGAAAATCCGCCAGTTTGGTAAATTCGAGTGTATTAAACTAAGTGTGTTTCTTGTTGCAGGCTCTGTTTTCAAAGGTGGAGAACATATGAATGTCTGGATTACAAATGATAAAAATCGCATACCATTATATATCGAATCACCAATAATTATCGGTTCTGTTAAAGCTAAAATTTTGTCAATAGAAGGTAATAAATATAATCTGACTTCAAGAATAAAGTAGTTATATTAACTTAGCTTTTCATAAGGTAAGTTATCCTTATTATTTAAATTCAAACTAAATTATTGAAAATATGATAAAAAGCAGGGTTACTTGTTTTAACATATATAATTTTGTACTTTTTCTTTGAAAGCTGATATGATATGAATACATATGATTGTATTGAGCAGGATGGAATTATTGAGGAGATTACGGATAATAAGATTAGAGTAAGAATGAAGTCATTTTCAGCCTGTGAAAACTGTCAGACGAGTTCTATTTGCAATCTGGTAGATAGCCAGAATAATTCCTTAGAGGTAATTGATAAATCTGAAAACTATTCAATTGGGGATAAAGTAAATATCCGCATTACAAGATCATTGGGTTATAAGGCCTTGTTTTTAGGTTATATTCTTCCTTTTATTTTAGTTGTATTGTTTCTTGTTTTATTTTCCAGTTTTGGGATTAAAGAAATCTTAAGTGGATTGATTTCATTATCAGTGCTGGTTTTTTATTATTTAATATTATATTATTTCAGAGAAAGTATAAGAAAGACTTTTATTTTTACTTTAGAAAAATCCGGTGCCGTATGAGTTCAGTTGTTTTATATACTATTGTTTCACTAAGCGGGCTGGGAGTTGCTTCGGCAATAGTGTTGTTTTTTGTTGCCCAGCGATTTAAGGTATATGAAGATCCTCGCATAGACCAGGTTGAGGAGCGACTTCCTGCAGCAAACTGTGGAGGATGTGGTTTCGCAGGTTGCAGGAACTTTGCAGAAGCAATTGTCAAATCTGACGATTTTGAAGGGCTTTATTGTCCGGTTGGTGGTAATGAAACAATGGAAGAAGTAGCTAAGATTCTTGGACGGGAAGCAGTTGCCCAGGAGCCAAAGGTTGCAGTTTTAAGATGCAACGGAGCGTGTGAATTCAGGCCAAAAATAAATATATATGAGGGAGTAGCATCATGTGCAATTGCTTCAGCATTGTATGGCGGTGATACGGGTTGCCAGTATGGGTGCCTGGGTTTTGGCGACTGCGTCCTCGTCTGTAATTTTGATGCGCTTCAAATGAATAATGATACCGGTTTGCCGGAAGTTAATGATACTAACTGTACCGCATGTGGAGCTTGTGTAAAAGAATGCCCCAGGGATCTGTTCGAACTTAGAAAAAGGAATAAAAAGGATCGTAAGATATATGTAGCCTGCATGAATGAGGATAAAGGTGGAATAGCTAAAAGAAGCTGTTCTGTTACTTGCACAGGTTGTACATTGTGCTTTAAGATTTGTCCGTTCGAAGCTATCGAAATGAATAACAACCTGGCATTTATTGATTCGGAAAAATGCAGATTATGTCGAAAATGTGGCCCGGTGTGTCCTACAGGTGCTATTATCGAGGTTGGATTTCCACCAAGAAAAGAGAAAACTGATGATGATGTTGAGAAATCAATAACATCGACAATTGATAATCCTGATATATCAGATAATGATAAAAATAATAAATCTGATAATTAGTTAAAAGTTGAAATAAAGTGTTAAAGACTTTTGCAAAAGGAGGTGTTCATCCTCCTGAAAATAAAATATCAGCTAAATCGAAAATTAAAGATTTACAGCTTCCTGAAACTATAAGTATACCAATATCTCAACATCTTGGGACGCCCTCAAAGCCTATTGTTGAAAGAGGTGAACAAGTAGTAGTGGGCCAACTGATCGCAAAAAATGAGGGATTTGTTTCCAGCAATATTCATTCATCAGTATCAGGCAAAATAGCAAAAATTGATAATGTTATTGATAGTAGTGGTTATAAAAGGAAATCAATTGTTATTAGCACTGAAGGTGATGAATGGGATAAAAATATTGACAGAACGGATAAACTTATTACTGACTTTTCATGTTCATCGGAAGAAATCATAAACAAAGTTATTGAAGCAGGTATTGTCGGATTGGGAGGAGCAACGTTTCCTTCCCATGTGAAGCTAAGTATTCCCCGGGGTAAAAAAGCAGAATATTTGATTATTAACGGTGTTGAATGTGAACCATACCTTACTGCAGATCATGCATTGATGCTTGAGAAAGGCGAAGAACTAATGGTGGGGATCCAACTGTTAAAAACAGCCTTAAAGGTTGATAAAGCATTAATAGGGATTGAAAATAATAAGCCGGATGCCATTAAACACCTGTCAGAGTTGGCACAGAATTTTAAAGGCATTAATGTGTATGCATTAAAAGTTAAATATCCGCAAGGAGGTGAAAAGCAATTAATAAAAGCATTGCTAAACCGTGAAGTACCGTCAGGAGGATTACCGGTTGATGTTGGTGTTGTAGCATTTAATGTTGGCACTACATTAGCTGTTTATGAAGCTGTGCAAAAAAATAAACCCTTGTTTGAACGGATTGTAACCGTAACGGGAAAATCAATTAAGCATCCATCGAATTTCAGGGTAAGAATTGGAACTCCGGTGTCAGACTTGTTATCTGCAGCAGGGGGATTGCCTGAAAACGCAGGTAAAGTAATCAACGGTGGCCCAATGATGGGCAAAGCGATTAGCGATCTTAGTGTTCCGATTACTAAAGGAAGTTCGGGAATATTGATTCTTCCGGAATCAGAATCAGGACGAAGAAAAGTTCGCTCATGTATCAGATGTGCCAAATGTGTTTCAATTTGCCCTATGGGACTTGAGCCTTATCTCTTAATGAGTTTATCCAGAAAAAACCTGTTTGACAGATTAGAATCAAACAGAATACTGGATTGTATAGAGTGCGGTTCCTGCGGTTATATTTGTCCATCGAATACTGAACTACTGGAATATTTAAGATCAGGCAAAGCAACTGTGAGTCAATTAATCAGAACAAGTAAAAAGTAATGAATAAATTATTTACAGTATCACAATCCCCTCATATACATAGTGATTATACTATAAGAAAATTAATGCTTGGTGTTATAATTGCCCTTTTGCCGGCATTTGTTACGTCTCTTGTTTTCTATGGGGTAGGTGTGTTAATTGTTACTTCTGTTTCTATTGCATCCTGTATAGCATTTGAATTCATTATACAGAAATTTATTCTTAAAACAGAAACAAAAATATCAGATGGCTCGGCGATAGTTACAGGTTTGTTACTGGCATTTAATCTGCCGTCAAATTTGCCCATATGGATAATAATTATAGGAAGCCTGGTAGCTATAGGGATTGGTAAGATGACATTCGGGGGACTGGGAAATAATCCTTTTAATCCTGCGCTGGTAGGACGTGTATTTCTTTTGATATCTTTTCCAACTGCAATGACAGTATTTCCAAAAGCCTCAGGATTCAACACTCCTTACATGATTCCTGCAGATAAAATGGATGCTTTAACCGGTGCCACACCATTAAGTCTGGTCAAAGAATGTATTAAAAGTGGTAATAGCATAACTGAGTTGCTAAATATTAATAATTTAAACTACTCAGATATGTTTTTCGGAAACATTGGAGGTTCTTTTGGTGAAATTGCAGCTTTTGCTCTTATTGTCGGGTTTCTATATTTGCTTATACGCAAGATAATTACATGGCATATTCCTGTATCTGTAATTGCGGGAGTATTTCTGTTTGCAGGCATATTATGGATCTTCAGCGAAGAAGGCCATAATATTATTAATGATTCCTTAAATATTAATATGCCGGTTATAAAATTTAAAGATGCAAATCAAGAAATTAAAATATTTCATATGGCTGATCCATTATTTCATATTCTTACAGGTGGAATAATGCTGGGAGCTATATACATGGCTACTGATTATGTTACTTCGCCGATGATTCCGAAAGGAATGATAATCTATGGAGCAGGAATAGGAATTATCACTGTGGTGATTAGAGTTTTTGGCAGTTATCCCGAGGGAATATCATTTGCGATTTTAATAATGAACGGATTTGTTCCACTTATTAACAGATATATTAAACCTGAACGTTTTGGTGAGGAGGTAAAAAATGGATAATAAAAAGTCTTCATTCGGTAATATGGTGTTAACATTGTTTTTGGTTACTGTCTTATCATCAACACTTCTTGGAGTTGTTTTTGAATTAACCAGTCAGCCAATTGAAAGTGCATTATTATATAAAAGAACATTAGCTTTTGATATTGTATTACCGGAATTTGATAATGAGCCCATAAAGGAAGAGTATCAGGCAAATATTGACAATAATTTGTTTAAATTTTATCCTGGCAAAAAGGGAAATGAAATAGTGGGTATTGCTGTTGAAACTATGGCCATGGGATATGGTGGAGAAATTAAGCTAATAGTCGGTTTTTTACCTGATGGAACAATAAGTAAAGTAGCTGTTCTTGAACATAAAGAAACAGCAGGACTTGGAGATAAAATAATTAAATCAAAATCAGACTGGAGCATTCAGTTTGAGGGTAAGAATCCGGCAAATTTCAAATTGAGTGTTATAAAAGATGGCGGTGATGTCGATGCGATTACAGCATCTACAATTACTTCGAGAGCATATTGTGAGGCTTTGCAAAGAGCCTATAGCGCTTTTATGAAAGGAGGGAAAAAATGAATCAATTGAAAAACTTTAGCAAAGGTTTTATTAAAGAAAATCCTGTTTTTGTATTATTCCTCGGATTATGTCCAACCCTGGGGACCACAAATTCTGCTATTAATGGCATTAGTATGGGTCTTGCTACAACATTTGTTCTTGTGATGTCAAATTTTGTAATTTCTTTAATAGCCAGGCTGATTCCGAATAAAGTAAGGATTCCTGCCTATATTGTTATTATTGCTTCATTTGTAACTATTGTTGACTTGCTGATGAAGGCATTTATGAATACGCCGGGAGTGAATTTTGAACCCAGTTTATATGACCAGCTGGGAATTTTTATCCCGCTTATTGTTGTTAACTGTATTGTTTTAGGAAGAGCTGAAGCATTTGCATCAAAAAATAATGTAGTTACTTCCCTGATAGATGGAATCGGCATCGGCTTTGGTTTTACTTTTGCATTATTTCTGCTTGGCAGCGTGAGAGAGATATTAGGAAGCGGCTCAATTTTTAATCTCAAATTTATCCAGGGAGACGGGATATTATTGTTTGTTAGTCCTCCGGGGGCATTTCTGGCACTGGGATTTTTAATTATGCTGATGAATAAGTTGAGTCAGAAAATATCATAACGAACATATGCTAAAATGTAACAATATAAACCGGTTGATATATATAATATAATATTTATAGATACTCATAAAGTTAAAATTACAAAACTGTAGTAAAAATGGAATATATTCTTATAATCGTATCCGCAGTATTCGTAAATAATATAGTACTGACAAAATTTCTGGGATTATGTCCGTTTATTGGAGTATCAAACAGGGTTGATACGGCTATTGGCATGTCAGGAGCAGTGACATTCGTAATGGTAATAGCTACTATAGTAACTTATCTTATACAGCAATATATACTTGTACCACTCGGTATCTCTTTTACACAAACTATTACATTTATCCTGGTCATTGCCTCGTTAGTGCAACTGGTAGAAATAATTTTAAAAAAGGTTAGTCCTTCATTATACCAGGCTTTAGGTATTTTTCTACCATTGATAACAACAAATTGTGCAATACTTGGTGTTGCAATCCTGGCAGTACAAAGAGATTTTACCCTGGTAGAAAGTGTTGTTTTTGCAATTGGCAATGCCTTAGGTTTCGGATTAGCATTAATTACTTTTTCAGGAATAAGGGAGCAATTAAACCTGGTGGATGTTCCAAAGGGCATGCAGGGAGTCCCAATAGCCTTTATTATAGCAGGACTTATGGCTATGGCATTTGCGGGATTTACAGGGATTGTGAAATAATATAAATAAAAAAGGGGCTTTTTGGAAAGCCCCTTTTTTTGTGGCTAAAATAATAGCCTCAGCAATATCTTAAAAATGCTAGAAATATACTACCAGGAATAAATGCGTATCTGCTTCTTTATCCAACATTAAACCACTTCCACTTGTCGACTTGTCTTTTGTAACATCTCTTTCTACAGAAGTTACATATGTTTCGGTTTTTATTTTCGATGATCCTGTACGGTTTATCTGGAGTGCAATAGCAAGCTCTCCACCAATAGAAATTTTAGGAGTAAAGAAATATTCGGCACCAATAAAGCCTCTGCCGCCTATACCATATATAGGAGCATTTTTAGCAAAAACCGGCCTTGAACCTGTAACACCCCACAGGTTAGTCGTTGGTGTTGGATTTGAAGAGGAAAATTCGTTTGCATATTTATAATGATAATTGGGTGATGCTTCTAAACCTCTGGTAACTGATAACATCCCTTCAATACCATATAATCCCTGCAATCTTGTAGCTCCTTTTCTTTGTTCAATACCAATTCCTACATCAAAAATAGTGTTAGTGGAAATTCTTGTATCATATAATGTTTCTGCAGGATCTGTATCATCAATTACAGCAAGCTTTTCTGTACTTGCACTATAAGCAATTCTGAATCTTGCTCTTATAGCTGTTTTTGAGCCCGTAAAATATTTAATACAGATAGCCATACCTCCTTCAGGCGGCTCCATGTGAAGAGGACTGTTAAATGATCCACCGCTATTAATTTTAGTTAAATTTCCTATGAAATCAAGAAAAGGACCAGCGTTAATTCCCAGTCCCACATCACCTTTTTCAGGTAAGATGTTGTGCCCGTTCTTAGACACCAATGATTCAGCCGATGCCTCAGAATCAAATTGTCCATTTACTATAAATGAAAATGAACCAAATACTAATAGAATAAGTACAATTTTTCTCATAATTTTTCGGTTTTATTCAGGTTTGTTTATAAATATGATTTGTCTGTAAATTCATAAATTATTAAATATTCCAGATAAAAATATTTTATCTGTTCAGATGGTAGCCAAGTTACAAAAAAAACTCTTTCAAGCAAATTATAGAAATTAACATAAAATAAAGATTTGAGAATCAGGATTTGTCAATTTTAAGTAATCGATGAAGTTTTTGAAAAATATATTCAGGTGACTTTTATTTACTATAATCAGATTCTGTTATTCCTGACTTGTGGAAAATTATTCTTTTATTCCAAGCAGTTTTAGTAAAAAGGCGTACTCCAGTGTTGTTTCCCTGTGTTGCTTAAATCTTCCTGAAGCCCCGCTATGGCCGGTAACCATGTTTGTATGTAAAAGCAGTGAATTATTATCTGTTTTCAAATCTCTGAGCTTTGCAACCCATTTAACAGGTTCCCAATATTGAACCTGCGAGTCATGAAATCCTGTAATAACAAGTAATGCCGGATAATGCTTTGTTTCAACATTATCATATGGGGAATAGGAGAGAATGTATTCATAAAATTCTTTATTCTCAGGATTACCCCATTCATCATATTCACTGGTGGTAAGCGGAATATCCTTATCAAGCATAGTATTAACAACATCAACAAAAGGATAAGATGCAATTACTCCCTTGTACAGTTCAGGTTGCATATTAATTATTGCTCCCATTAACAAACCTCCTGCACTTCCTCCCAAGGCAAACAATTTATTTTTGTTAGTATATTTTTCTCTAATTAAATATTCAGCGCAGCAATTAAAGTCTGTGAAGGTATTTTTCTTTTTTAACAGTTTACCGTCTTCATACCACTTTCTTCCAAGAATTTGCCCACCCCTTACATGTGCAATAGCATAAACGAATCCGCGATCAATGAGGCTAAGTCTTACTGAATTAAAAACAGGCTCAATTGTATATCCATAAGAACCATAACCATACAACAGTAAAGGATTATTCCCGTCTTTTATCAGTCCCTTTCGGTATACTAAAGATATCGGAATTTTTGTACCGTCATTTGCTGTTCCATATATTCTTTCGGATGTGTAATCTGTTGGCTTAAAATCACCTAACACCTCTGTTTGTTTCATTAACTTTTTTTCTTTTGTGTACATATTGTAATCAAAAGTTGAGTTAGGTGTAGTAAGTGATGAATATCCAAACCGTAAAATTTTAGTGTTGAATTCAGGATTAATAGAAATCCATGCTGTGTAAGCCTGTTCTTTCACATCAATATAATGATCAGACTTATCTTTTAAATTTATGATTCTCAGTTGAGTAAGACCATTAGCCCTTTCATCTGTTACCAGGTAATTATTAAATACTTCAAAATTTTCAAGCAGGACATCATCTCTATGAGGAATGACTTCTTTCCAGTTTTCTTTTCCGGTTTTATTAACCTGTGTTTCCATTAACCTGAAGTTTGTAGCATTAAGATTTGTCCGGATATAAAACCTGTCTTTGAAATGAGTAATATCATATTCCAGTTCTCTTTCTCTAAGGTTAAATAACCTGAATTTCGAATCAGGAGTATCGGCATCAACTAATCTATACTCATTTGAAAGAGTGCTGTACGATTCAATTATTATATATTTTTTTGACTTTGTTTTGTAAACATTTGCATAGAAAGTATCATCCTTTTCTTCAAATACCTCTTTATCATCACTTATTTTTGAACCAAGTTTATGCTTAAAAACCCTATATGGCCTTAATGTTTCGGTATCTTTTAATGTATAGAAAACTGTTTTGTCGTCATTTGCCCAGGCTGCACTTCCTGAAGTGTTTGTTAATTTATCTTTCAGGATTTCACCTGTTGTCAGGTCCTTAAAAAAAATTGTATAAAGCCGTCTGCTTACCGAATCTACGCCAAAAGCTACCAGGTTATTATTCGGGCTTACAGTATATCCTGCCACATGATAATATTCATACCCCTCAGCCATTTCATTTACATTTAAAATAAGTTCTTCTTTTCCATCAAGGCTTTCTTTTTTTCTGCAATATACAGGATACTCCTTACCATATTCGTACCTTATATAATAATAATAACCGTCTTTATAGTATGGAACAGATATATCCCTCTGCTTAATTCTGCCTATTATTTCATTGTATATTTTTTCCTGTAGTTTTTCAGTATCCTTCATAACAACTTTAGTATAGTCATTTTCCGATTCTATATATTTTTTCACCCCGGGATTATCTCTATCCTTAAGCCAGTGATAATAATCAGTTCTTGTATGGCCATGTATTACCGTTTTTTTTCCTGTTTTCTTTGCCATGGGTGCTTTCATAGATATGGTATTAACGGAAAATATTTTAAATTCCCTTCATTGTAAGTTGTATTCTTTTTCTTTCAATATTTACTTCAATCACCTTTACTTTAACATGCTGATGGAGATTTACAACTTCAGCAGGATTAGTTATAAACCTATCGGCCATTTGTGAAATATGAACCAGTCCATCCTGTTTCACTCCAATATCCACAAATGCTCCAAAATTAGTTATGTTAGTTACTATTCCAGGTAAGACCATCCCTGCCTTCACATCTTCAATCGAATATATACCCTCAGCAAACTCAAAGACTTTTATTATAGTCCTGGGATCCCTTCCGGGTTTAGCAAGTTCATTCATGATATCTGTTAAGGTAGGAATTCCTATTTTGTCTTCAGTATATTTACTAATATCAATTCCATTTCTCAGATCTTCATTTTTAATTAGTTCCTGTACGGATACTCCAATATCTTTAGCCATTTTTTCTATAATATGATAGCTTTCCGGGTGTACAGCTGTATTATCAAGCATGTTTTTCCCATTTCTAATTCTCAGGAATCCTGCTGACTGCTCAAAAGCTTTGTCCCCCATGAGAGGAACTTTTTTAAGATCTTTTCTTAATTTAAATGCTCCATTTTCCATTCTGCAGTTTATAATATTTTGTGCCAACTGAGGACCAAGCCCTGAGATATAAGTTAACAAATATTTGCTGGCAGTGTTGAGATCTACTCCTACGTTATTTACACAACTTTCTACAATCTGATCAAGACTTTCCTTAAGCTGTGTCTGATCAACATCATGCTGATATTGGCCGACACCGATTGATTTGGGATCAATCTTCACTAACTCAGCCAGAGGATCTATTAATCGTCTGCCAATAGATACCGCTCCCCTTACAGTAACATCATATTGTGGAAATTCTTCCCTGCCAACTTTTGAAGCAGAATAAATTGAAGCCCCTGCTTCATTAACTATAAATACCTGTAAATCATGATCAAATTTTATTTTTTTTATAAATTTTTCGGTTTCCCTGCTTGCTGTTCCATTTCCAATAGCTATTGCTTCAGTTTTATACTGACTTGCCAGGGTGATTATTTTTTTTGCTGCCTGCCTGGACTCGCTTTGCGGCGGATGAGGATAAATTGTTTCATTATGCAGCAAGCTACCTTGTGCATCGAGACATACAACTTTGCAGCCGCTTCGGTAACCGGGATCAACAGCCAAAACTCTTTTTTCGCCAAATGGTGAAGCCATAAGCAATTGCCTGAGATTATCAGCGAATACTCTAATTGCCGTTTTATCTGCTGCTGATTTTGAACTTAGCCTGAATTCATTTTCTATTGAAGGAGTTAATAATCTTTTATATGAATCCCTGACTGATATTTTAATTTGTTCGGAAGCTTCATTGGAGGCTTTTACTAATAATTTATCTAATAATTTAATTGCTTTATCCTTATCAGGTTTTATTACCAATTTCAGAAATCCTTCACTTTCACCTCGCCTCATAGCTAAAATTCTGTGTGATGCACATTTTTTCAACGATTCCGAAAATTCAAAATAATCTTTATATTTTATTCCTTCCTGTTCTTTTCCTTTTAAAACGCTCGAGAATATATAAGCTTCTTCAGAGAATAACTTTCGAATATTATCCCTTGCCTGCTTATTTTCGTTAATCCATTCTGAAATTATGTCTCGTGCTCCCTGCAAAGCATCCTCAATTGAAGGGACTTTCTCATTAACAAACTTTTTAGCCTGTTCAAAAATATTTGTTTCTTCCTGCCTTATAATAATTTGAGAAAGAGGTTCCAGTCCCTTATCTTTTGCAACTGAAGCCCGGGTCTTTTTTTTGGGTTTATATGGCAGGTATAGATCTTCAAGTTCATTAAGGTTGTTAGCCTTATTCAGCCTTTCTTTAAGTTCTTCGGTTAATTTACCCTGGTTATTGATGGATTTAATAATACTATCTCTTCTTTTATCAATCGCAGTTAGTTTATTAAGGTGATCTTTTACAGCAGCAATCTGAATTTCGTCGAGACTGCCGGTTGCTTCTTTTCTGTACCTGCTGATAAATGGTATTGTGGCACCTTCATCTAATAACCTTATGGTATTAATAATCTGCTTTGCTGTAACATTAAGATCTCTGGAAATAATATCAATATATTTTTCTTTCATATACGGTAAATATTGCAGGAGTGCCCTAAATTGAAACTGAAATTTTAATTAAGGCCTATAATAAAGATTCTGAGTTAACAGGATAAAAATAAGGTATTATAGTATCTTAAAAAATAAAATATTGTTATTATGCAATACGGTTGATTACATGTATATACATTAATAGTGAAAATATGTCATAAGTTTTTCTGTACTAAACAGCAGGAAGTTTCAGGCAAAAGCTGTTGCCCGTGGGATAATTTGGTTCAACCCATACCTCACCATTATGTGCAGCAGCAATTCTTTTTACAATAGCCAGCCCCAGGCCGCTGCTATGCAGTTTGTTCTTATCTAATCTTACTGACCGCTCAAAAATAACTTTGCGTTTGTCTTCAGGTATGGTTTTTCCAAAGTCTTTTACCTTAATAATAATATTATTATTATCTTTTAACGCTTCAACAACAAGTTTTTTACTATCATAAGTGTATCTTAAAGCATTATCGATATAATTTCTAAGAACTTCTGATATTATTGGATTTGCTTTAACATACAAGGAGTCTTCAGGATTGAAGATAAACTCGAAATCCATTATATTATCCGTTAGATGAAATTCTTTAAACGTCTTTTTAATAACCAGACAAATATCCGTATTGTTTTTATCGATATCTTCTCCGAGGTTTATACGTGCCAGGGAAGTTGTATTATTAATTACTTCTAATAAAGATTTGCTTGATAAATGAATAATATCCCCTAATTTGTAATCAGGCTGTTGTTCTTTTAATATACCGGCAAAATTATATATTGTTCCGGCAGCACTTCTTAAATCGTGTGTGATAACATCGAGCAATAAGTTTTTCATATCATTTGCCTCGGCTAATTGCTTGGCCAGGGTTCTGTATTGTTTTTCTGATTTCTTTAATTTTTTTTCAGCTTCCATACGTGCAATGCTTATCCATATACTTGCGCCCATGACCTCAAAAAACTCCACAACATCCTGGCTAAGCATTCCTATTCTTTTATTAATAAGCTGCAGTAATCCGATCACTTTTTTATCTGAATGAAGAGGAATTAGTGCCATTGATTCATAGCCTTCCCTGTAGCATCTATTTCGTGTAGGAGATTGACGATCCTCCTCAGTAGTACTAGCAAGAAGCCCGGAAGTGCTATTTGTCCAGAAACTGCCTCCTTCAGTAAAAAAATCTTTTGACGGATCTGTTCTACCACTAATTACATTGCCACACATACATTCAAGCATGGGCTTCCCCTGAGAATCCAGTACATATTTTCCTTTTCTGTCACGCATACAAAGGTAATTTTCTGCTTCAATAAATTTTACTGGAAATCCCTTTGCTACATAATACGGGTAATCTTCTCCATGCCTTATACGAATTCCAACTGCTTCAAATCCTGTATATTCTTTTATTAGTGATAGAATGTCAAATATAAGGTTTCCCTTATAATTTAATTCATTAAGCAGTGTA
>CBFCXR010000026.1:0-21747 GCA_965602045.1 uncultured Bacteroidales bacterium
GCATATCTTAACGACGAAAAAGATAAAAATTTTGCAGGGATTCCTGATTCTTTAATAAATAAAGAAAAAAAACTCAGAAATGAAATAGCAAATCTCAATTTCAGGATTAATTCAAAGAATGGAGCCGAGTTTACCACAGATGAAGAATATAACGGATTGAAATCCCGGTTATTTAAATTATATCGTGATGAAGAAGAAATGATAGCTAATTATGAAGATAATTTTCCTGAATATTATAACTTAAAATATAACATTACAGCCACTTCATTAAAGCAGATACAATCAATACTTGATGAGAGCCAGACTATACTGGAATACACTATTACATGGAAAGAGCTCTATACCTTTATTATAACCAGAAATAATATTTCCGTTTATACGCAGGATATTGACAGTACATTTCTAGGAAATATTATGAAAATGAGAGAGATCTTATCAGAGAATAAATTTGGAAATTATGATATTGATGATTTCAGGAATTTCGTTAAAATATCCTATGATCTTTATGAGATTTTAATTTTCCCGGTTACTGGCCTCATTAAAGACAAGAACCTGATTATTATACCTGATGAAACCTTAAATCTGATACCATTCGAAGTATTAATAACAAGCGACTCCGTTACAAGCGATTACGCCAACTTTGGAGATTTACCCTATTTATTTAAGCAATATCCGATTAGTTACTCCTACTCAGCTTCATTATTAATAAGTCAGAGAGAAAGCAAATATCCGGGAAAAAAGATTACTGCTTTTGTACCGGAGTATACAGGATTATATCATTACAGTGATTCATTGAATGACAGTATAAATAACGAAGTATACAAACTACTTCCACTCTCCGGAGCAGAAGAAGAAGTAAATTATATTTCTAAATTTTATAAGGGTAAAATATATAGAGCCAACCAGGCTTTAGAGGAAAACTTTAAAAAATCCCCGGCACGGCATAATATTATCCACTTTGCCATGCATACAATTATTGATGACAAAAATCCAATGTATTCAAGAATGGTTTTTACTCCCGGGAAAGACAAAGTTGAGGATGGATTATTACATACATTTGAACTATATAGCATGAAACTTAAAACCAATTTGGTTGTTTTAAGCAGCTGCAATACCGGATACGGTAAGATGCAGAAAGGTGAGGGATTATTAAGTCTGGCCAGAGGTTTTATTTACTCAGGATGTTCAAGCCTAATATTAACTCAATGGGCAGTTACGGATAGGGCAGGTTCTACGCTCATGAAAAGTTTTTATTATTATCTTTCAAAGGGTAATAAAAAAGATAAATCATTACAAAATGCAAAAATTGATTATTTAAAAAACGCCGATCCTGTTAAAACTCATCCATATTACTGGGCAGGATATATTGCCTTTGGAGATAGTAGTCCGTTACCTTCAAAACATGGTTATACTAAATATCTTGTAATATTTATCCTGTTTACCGTAATAACAGTTGGATATTTTCTAAGGAAAAAAAAATTTAGATAAGATAATTAATATATAACAAATAAAGCTGTTCAGGAAAGCTCATGTAATATTTCCTCAGCTCTCTTTTTATAATATTTATTCCCTTGTTCTATTGTTTGCAGTAATATTAATGCTTTTTCTTTATTATTATTTTTTAAATAACATAATAATAAATACCATTCCGCATGGTATACAAAAGGACTTTCCCAATTTTCCAAAATATTTTCAAATTGCTGAATCGCCTTATCAAATTCTTCCATTTCAATACATGTCAGGCCGTAATAAAACTTAGCCAGGTAATTTTCATCATATTGTTCATTGATAAAGCTGAATTCTTTATGTGCTTGCTGATAGTTAAAATTATCATATAATATAATTGCGCTTTCCAGGTCACTTAATATATGACTATCAGATCCTCTGCTAATATCATGTGTATATGGCTGGTAATACATACTAAATAATTCATCATTAGTATATTCTTTGGCTTTCAGCATATAAAAGAAAAGTGCCCCAATAATAATAAACAGAGAAATACTTGCTGCAATGAGCAATCTATATTTAACAAATAAACCAACTTTATTTTGTTGCCTTAATCCGATAACAGAATCCTTTTCTTTGTGATTTTCACTCTTTCTAAATAAAGAATAGATATAATCCAGTTTATTCCTGAATCTAATAACATCTTCACATTCAATAGTTTCATTCACTTCCTTATGAATAATAACAAGCTTTTTCAGTTCATCGCTATTATTCATATTCTTTTCAAAATCCTTTAATTTGTTACCTTTTAGCGTACCATCGAGGTATTTCTCTATTAATATCGTAGACTTCATTTTTAAGTTCATAATATTTCGGATTTTGTAAAATTCTATTTATTAAAGATTTTTTACATCTGTATCTTCTGTTTTTTGTATGCTGTTCCGAGCTATATCCCATAACCTTTGTAATCTCTGCTACGGAATAACTTTTCATGAACATCATTAATACTTTCTTACAATCATCACTTAGCTGTTCAAATATTTTTCTATAAAAACATAACCGCTCATTATATTCATAAATTTTAATAATATCCTTTCCCTCATCTTCAAAACTATCACAATCCTCATCTTTTTCAAATCTTCCCCCTCTAAGTTTTAATTCTTTAAGCCATAACAACCTGGCAATAGAATAAATGAAAGTATTTATGGAACAGTTTAGTTTTAGATTATTGTACTTTAACTTTTTGTATAAGATAATCAAAGATTCCTGAAAAATATCCTCTGCATCTTCTTCACTTCCACTGTTAATTATTACCAAATGTCTTACAGGCCTGTAACTTTTCCTATAAATATATAATAACACATCATTACTCTCTTTAATGATACCCCGGATTAATTCCTTCTCCGAATAATTTAATTTATTAATACTATCCAATGTTTAATGCTTATTTTGGATAAAAAGTAACCCTATTTATATAACTTTTTTAAATAATAAACGAAATTAACAAAAACATTCAACTAATAGTCGGAAACAGGGGTGCATAAACAAATTAAATTTCTATCACCATAAGCATCGTCAATCCTGCTTACTGCGGGCCAGAATTTACTATTCCCAATCCAGTTAAGAGGATATGCAGCCTTTTTTCTTGAATATTTATACGTCCAATCATCTGAAGAAACAACCATTTCAGTATGAGGAGCGTTTTTTAATATGTTATTTTCGGCATTTCCGTTTTCATTAATTTCTTTAATTTCATAATAAATAGATTTCATCGCTTCAATAAAACGATCTAATTCCTGCAAAGATTCACTTTCTGTAGGTTCAACCATTAATGTTCCGTGAACCGGAAATGACAAAGTGGGTGCATGAAAACCGTAATCCATTAATCTCTTGGCAATATCAGTTTCAGTAATGTTAGCCAGCTGTTTAAATTCCCTGCAATCAAGTATCATTTCATGTGCAACAAATCCATTATCTCCTTTATATAGTATCTTATAATATTCATCCAAGCATTTTAACAGATAATTAGCATTCAAAATAGCAATTATCGTAGCATAACTTAAGCCGTCATTACCTAACAGATGACAATATGCATGAGATATTGTTAAAATACTTGCGCTACCCCATGGCGCAGCTGATACTGCTGTAATCCCGTTTATTCCTCCTGTTTCAACCAACGGATGAGTTGGCAAAAATTCTACAAGATGTTCTGCTACTCCAATAGGGCCCATACCGGGACCACCCCCACCATGAGGTATCCCAAATGTTTTGTGAAGATTAATATGACATACATCAGCTCCTATCATGGCCGGACTTGTAAGACCTACCATGGCATTCATATTTGCTCCATCCAGATACACAAGTCCTCCGTTATTGTGTATAATATCAACCATCTCCTTAATATCACTTTCAAAAACTCCATGTGTAGAAGGATATGTAACCATAAAGGCAGAAAGGTATTCTTTATTATACTCAGCTTTTGCTTTTAAATCATGAATATCAATATTCCCTTTATCATCACACTTAATTACTACAACTTTCAATCCTGCCATTACTGCGCTTGCAGGATTTGTGCCGTGAGCAGACGATGGAATTAATACAACATCCCTATGACTTTCTCCTTTGCTTTCGTGGTATTTCCGTATTACCATTAATCCGGCATATTCGCCTGCAGCTCCGGAATTGGGCTGGAATGATATAGCATAATATCCGGTAATAATTCTTAGAAATTTTTCCAATTCATAGAACAACTGCTGGTATCCTTCTGTTTGATCAATCGGGGCAAATGGATGAATACCGTTAAATTCCTGCCAGCTTAAGGCAAATAATTCAGTAACAGCACTTAATTTCATAGTACATGAACCAAGTGAGATCATAGAATGTGTTAATGAAAAATCTTTCCTTTCTAATTTTTTTAAAAATCTCATCATTTCAGTCTCTGAATGATAGAGCTTAAATATATCTAAATTAAGGAAATCGCCGGTTCGCAGATATTTATTATTCAAATAAATTGTATTGTCAAGTTCAGTAACTTTTTTTACAGCTTTTTTATTTGCATATGAAAAAATATCAATAATTTCATTTAAATCATTAATGGAAGTAGTTTCATCAACACTGATACCAATAGTTCTTTCATCATGATATCTGAAATTTATCTCTTTTTCCTGGGCTAATATTTCAACATCTTTCCTTGTAATATTTTGGGGCAAGATAATTTTTAAAGTATCAAAAAAGTCTTTATTCACCTGTTTATAACCTAGTTCCGTTAATTTTTCAGATAGTTGTCCGGCGGTTTTATGAATATTCTTGGCAATCCTTTTTAAACCTTCCGGGCCATGGTATATTGCATACATACCCGCCATAATAGCCAGCAATGCCTGGGCTGTACATATATTTGATGTCGCTCTTTCTCTTTTTATATGTTGCTCCCTTGTTTGAAGTGCCATTCTTAACGCACGCTGACCTTCTTTATCAACTGTAACTCCAATAATTCTTCCGGGGATATATCTCTTGAATTTATCCAGCGTGGCAAAATAGGCTGCATGAGGTCCCCCATAGCCCATTGGTATACCTAACCTCTGTGCAGAGCCAAGAACAATATCTGCTCCCCATTCCCCCGGCGGGGTTAACATCACTAAACTCATAATATCCGCTACAACTGCAACTAATATATCATTCTCGTGAGCCTCTTTAGTAAGCTGTGAATAATCCCTTATTTCCCCATCATTATCTGGATACTGAACCAATATTCCAAATAATTTATCATCCCACTTTAACTTTTTGTATTTGCCGGCAACTAAATTTATACCTAAAGGTTTTGACCGTGTTTTTAATACATCCAGAGTTTGTGGAAATATGTTTTCATCAACAAAAAACTTATTAGTTCCTCTTTTCACACTTTCTCTTGTCCTTGTATTGAACATCATTATCATTGATTCGGCAGCAGCAGTGGCTTCATCCAATAAAGAAGCATTTGCTATTTCCATCCTGGTAAGATCAGTTATAACTGTCTGGAATATCAGTAAAGCTTCAAGCCTGCCCTGTGAAATCTCAGCCTGATATGGAGTATAAGACGTATACCAGCCGGGATTCTCCAGAATATTTCTCTGAATAACCGGCGGTAAAATTGTGCCATAATATCCCATTCCTATATATGACTTGAAAACTTTATTCTTTGCAGCAATTTTTCTGATGTATTTTAAATAATCATATTCGGACATTCCCTCAGGAAGATCCAAAGGTTCTTTAAATTTGATTGATTCAGGGATAGTTTTGTCGATCAATTCATCCAGTGACTTAATCCCAATTTTATCAAGCATTTTACTAATTTCCTGATTACGAGGTCCGATATGACGGGTAACAAACTTATCATTTAACATAAAAAGTTATTTTAATATTTCTTCAAATCTATTGTTATCAATTTAATAATATACAAAAAAATATAAGTAATAATTAATTCAAAAAAGGATTTGTATCAATTTCATAGCTAACTGTAGTTGAGGGCCCATGGCCCGGATAAACAGTTACGCTACCCGGTAATGTCAATATCCTTGTTTTGATGCTGTTAATAAGAGTATTATAATCCCCACCCGGTAAATCAGTTCTCCCAATACCTCCATTGAATAAGACATCCCCGGTAATTAAGAATTTTTGACTTTCAGAATACAGGGCGATACTTCCCATTGAATGGCCGGGAACATGAAATACTTTAAGTTCTGATTTGCCAAATTTAACTATATCTCCGTCTTCCAGGTATTCATCAATACCTGAAGGGCTTTCAGCAATGAATCCAAACATCTGACCATGTTCAACTGCACCTTCCATCATATTTTGATCATCTTTATGCGCTGCAGTGGGAATATTAAAAGTCTTTGAGACGAACGAATTTCCAAGAATATGATCGATATGACAGTGAGTATTAATAAGTTTAACAGGTTTTAATTTATTACTATAACAATAATCTTTCAACTCATTCTTTTCATAAATAGAATAACACCCAGGATCTACTATTAAACACTCTTTCGTATCGTCTGATACTAAAAATGTATTTTCCTGAAAATCATTAAATACAAATTTCTTAACTGAAATCATACCTGTACATTCTTCTTTTATGTTTGTTTTAATAATTACACTAATAAATATAAAGTATTTATTTTAATTTATTGAATCCGGAAGTTAATGATCATGCTTTAAAAAGCTAGGATTTCCCCTTTAGCATTGGAACGAAGATAAAATAACCATGTTCAGTTTTTTTATATTCATCTTCACTGATTTTCACAACTAAATTCATATTTTGTGAATACGACTTGCCTACAGGCAAAACCATCTTCCCTCCGACTTTCAGTTGCTCAAGTAATTTTACCGGTATTTCAGAAGCAGCTGCAGTTATTAATATTTTATCGAATTTTGAATATGTTGAAAGCCCTGCGTAACCATCCCCGTAAAAAAAATGAGGATGGTAACCTATTTTTGGTAATAAAGCTTTTGCCTTAAGCATAAGTTCTTTTTTTCTCTCAATTGTATAAACCTTTGCCCCAAGTTCTAATAATACTGCTGCCTGATAACCTGAGCCAGTGCCGATTTCAAGTATTTTATCCATTTTTTTAACGTCGAGTAGTTCTGTTTGAAAAGCTACAGTATACGGCTGGGATATTGTTTGGTTCGCACCTATGGGAAATGCCTGATCTTTATAGGCAAATTTTACAAAACTGCTATCCATAAACAGATGTCTTGGTACTTTATTTATGGCATCCAGAACTTTCCTGTCAGTAATTCCTTTGCGTTTTATCTCTTCAACTAGCTTCTTTCTCAACCCTTTATGTAAATAAGTATCCTCCATATATACAATTTGTATTACTTATGCAAATGTAATCTTATCAACAAAAATAGTTGATAAGTTAGTTTGAAAAAAAAAATGTCTATTGCTAAATATTTTATGTTTGTACAAATGCAACACAAATGATTAGAATTGGGATAATAGGAAATGATAAAAAGATAAATGAACACGCCAATACTATAAAAGATATCAAAGGATTTAATTTTGCAGGTTTCTTTTATCCAAATGAAATTCCTGTAAATGGCTGTATATCAAGTAATAAATTCAACAGATTCTCATCTCATGAAGATTTCCTGAATTCAGTTGACGCAATTGATATTATAAGTAATGGATCAACGTCATATGAATTAGTGGTCTCAGCGCTAAGAAAATCAAAACATCTGTATATTTATCCCTCCTTGCTTAAATCTTATAATCAGGTTCTGGAATTAATTAAACTTGCTAATGAAGCAAACGTTACTTTAATGGTGCAAAGGGCAGCTAAGTATAATGCTGTCCTTAACTCAATTCTGGAAAGACTATCTGATATAAGGTTAATTGAAATTCAGCATCATACGGTTACCAATTCAAACAAATCAAGCGCTTCAGTATTCTCTTTGATTCTTAAAAGTCTGGATATTCTGCACACCATTATAAAATCTAACAGTAATAACATAAAAGCCTGCGGAGTAAGTATAGTCAATAATAATCCGGATATCATAAACGCAAGAATAGAGTTTGATAACGGATGCGTTGCAAATATAAATTGCAGTAGAATAGCACTGAAGAATTGCCATATGGCGACATTTATCCAAAAAAATAAAATTATTAAGATCGATTTTAACGCTAATAAAACTCAAATGCTATTCCCTGAAAAGATACATTATAATAACAAAGCAGGTTATAAAATTAAGGCCCGGACATACAGAGTTGCTCCAAATAATCCATTATATGATGAATTTACTCATTTCAGGGATTCAATTATTAATAATTCAAAATCATTATCAAATTTGGAAGATGCATTTAAATCGTTATTGATAGCACACAAGATATTTGAAAAAGTGCATAAAAATTAATTTTTCTAATTATCTAAAATATTGCATTTATGCTCTTATCTCCTGATTATAAATATAAAAACAACTAAAAATCAATTATTTTTCCTAGTCTTAATAAGAATTTATACTTTTGTGTGAGTTTTATCTAGGGATTTTTTGATACGGGAGTTATAAATGAATAAGAAACCACAACTTATAAGATACTTAATTTCAGACTATTTATCAGCAGGCTTAAGCTGGACCTGTTTTTATGTATTCAGGAAGGCATACATCGAACCATTAAAGTTTGGATATAAAATTCCCATTTCTTTTGATGAGAGATTTTTCATGGGGCTTTTGTTGATACCTTTATTCTGGCTTATTCTTTATTATTCATCAGGTTATTATCGGGATGTATTCAGGAAATCACGACTATCAGAGCTGTGGCAAACATTACTTATTTGTGTACTTGGTGTTATTTTACTCTTCTTTTCCTTGATTTTGGATGATACTATTCAATCTTATTCCAATTACTACCTCTCATTTTTTACCCTGCTTTCTTTACATTTTACATTAACTTATATTCCCAGACTTGCTTTAACCAGTCATACTGCTCATAAAATTCACAAAAGGATAATTGGATTTAATACTATTATTATTGGAAGCAATAAGCAAGCAGTTAATATATATTTAGAAATACAGAATCAATCACGAAGCAGTGGAAATAAGATAATTGGATTTGTTAACGTTAATAACAAACCCCGGTATTTATTAGAAAACTATATATCACATCTGGGGATGTTAGATGAACTAAAATCTGTAATAAATAAACATATGGTTGAGGAAGTAATTATTGCTATTGATTCTTCAGAACATAATAAAATAGGACGGATTATTAATAATTTAATTGACAGTAATGTTGTAATCAAAGCAATACCAAGTATGTATGATATACTTACAGGTAAAGTAAGGATGAGCACAATTTTCGGAGTTCCGCTTATTCAGATTTCTCATCAGCTTATGCCTGCGTGGCAGGAAAATTTAAAACATTTTACTGATATTATAATTTCTATGATGGCATTAACAATACTTTCTCCGCTTTGTTTATTCCTCATAATAGGCGTTAAACTTTCTTCAAAAGGTCCGATTTTTTATAGCCATGAAAGAATAGGAAGATATGGAAAGCCTTTTACAATCTACAAATTTCGTTCAATGTTAACTAATGCTGAAAAGAACGGGCCGGAATTATCTTCGAAAAATGATGACAGGATAACCAAGTTAGGTCGTTATATGAGACGAGCCAGACTTGATGAAATTCCAAACTTTTATAATGTTTTAAGAGGAGATATGTCCCTGGTTGGGCCAAGGCCTGAAAGAAAATATTTCATTGACAGGATTATTGATAAAGCACCACATTATGTTCATCTTCTTAAAGTAAGACCGGGAATAACCTCATGGGGACAGGTAAAATTTGGTTATGCTGAAAGTGTTAATCAAATGATTAAGCGGCTAAGATATGATCTGATATACCTTGATAATATGTCGCTTTATGTAGACTTTAAGATCATGATATATACATTAATCACTATTTTTAAGGGCAAGGGTATCTAGTTAAGAAAATTCAGTATCCTGAGTATTTATTATAATAATGAATCACCCTAATTTGTATGTATCACAATTATTTCAGCTTAACTCAAGAAATGCTTTTTGATAGCCACATATTCAGGGCCTTGTGATTTAAGTAAGCTCTCATAGAAAATAATTTCCTTAACTTCAATTTTCTGAAATATCTTTTCTCTGTATTCTTCTATCAATTCTTTTAATTTTTGCTTATCTCTCAGGTATTTAATTCGTCCTATTGTCAGATGTGGTGAAAACAGATTACCTGATTTTTCAAAATTAAACTTAACCATTTCATCTTCAATAGCATATTTCAATTTACTCAATTCTTCACATGGCTTAAAGCCTATCCACAAAATCCTGGGATTTCTAAAATCTTTAAAAACCCCAAATTCCTTTAACGAAAGTGAAAACTGAGAATAACTGCTGGTAATCCTATCTAAGCTAAGATTAATAGGATTTAAATATGAGTCATCAATACTACCCAGGAACTGCAGTGTTATATGATATTGATGAGGCTCAACCCATTTTATTCTTTCATTTCTAAATTCATCCCTTAGATTGCTAATATGCTTTTTAACAGTTGAGTTTAAGGGAATGTCAATTGCGATAAATGTCCTCTTCAAAATAAATATTAGTTTAAAATTAAGCCGCAAAATAAACTACTTTTAATAAAATAATGCATAATCCTGATAAAAATATTAAAGCCCTTCATTTAATCCGGATATAGACAATTACGATAAAAATACCGGAATAATAGTCCTTTGCCTTCCTGTCATAAATATTATTATTTGACTTTTTAAATAATATTATAACAGGCATTAATATATTTCTTGTCTACTTTCATGCTGTTATTGTTAAACAGTTTTACTATAATTTAGCTACTATTTATTATTTATAAGTTATTTAGAATACTTCTGGATAAATCCTTTATTAGCCTCTATAATGACCTTTAGCGTTTATTACTATTATTTATAATGTTCTTAGAATATATAATACATGCCATTACCATGCTTGCCTACTGTTTAATTCTTTGCTATTTTTGTTAAACATTAATTAAAATAAATAATTATGACAGCAATAGAATTTAATTATCAGTTAACAAGTCTTTCGGACAATCTGGAGAAGTTTGCTCTTAGTTTAACTTCTAATCTGGATGACGCCAAAGACCTTCTACAGGAAACATTTTTAAAAGCGATTTCCTATAGAGATAAGTTCTCCGATAATACAAATCTTAAAGCATGGACTTATACAATAATGAAAAATACATTTATAAATAATTATAGAAAAGCAGTTAAGGCCAATACAACATTTGACAACACGAAAGATTTGTATTATCTGAATATGCACAAGAATTCAGGACTTGATAATCCGGACATATCTTATTCGACTAAAGAAATTGAGAAAAAGATTGAATTACTGGATAGTGAATATAAGATTCCATTCAGGATGCATGTTCAAGGATTTAAGTATAAGGAAATATCAGAAGAACTTAATCTCAAAATTGGAACTGTTAAGAGCCGGATATTTTTCGCACGCAAAAAATTGATGGGATCTCTTAATGATTACATTTAAACACTTAATGTAATGAGATTAAATGGAAACAGTTTAAATCCTGTCAACAATCTTTTGTTTCCTCTTTTAATTCAATATTAATTTCTTCTTAAAATTCGCTATATTTAAAGATATATAATACATTTGTTTATTTAGTACCATTTTCTAATTAATAAGGATTTATATGAGCCCAGCATTAAGATATAATAAGCGCGGCGTATCAGCTTCCAAGGAAGATGTACATAATGCTATTAAAAATTTAGACAAAGGTATTTTCCCTAATGCCTTTTGTAAAGTCTTACCTGATCTCTTAGCAGGAGATGAAAATTATTGCAATATAATGCATGCAGATGGAGCCGGCACAAAATCAGCTTTAGCCTATATGTATTGGAAAGAAACAGGCGATTATTCTGTTTGGAAGGGGATTGCACAGGATGCTGTAATCATGAATATTGACGATTTATTATGTGTTGGGGCCGTTGATAATATTTTACTTTCATCAACAATTGGAAGAAATAATATGAAAATCCCGGGAGATGTTATTGTTTTTATTCTGAAAGGCTATGATGAGATAATTCAGGAACTTTCAAAGTGGGGAATTAATGTATCTTTAACCGGGGGTGAAACAGCTGATATTGGAGACCTCGCCAGAACAATAATAGTTGACTGCACTGTAACCTGCAGAATGAAACGTTCTGAAGTTATAGAGAATAATATTCTGAAAGGAGATGTTATTATTGGACTAGCCTCTTCCGGTAAGGCAGTTTATGAAAATGAATATAACAGTGGTATTGGAAGTAATGGCCTTACGTCAGCAAGACATGATGTATTACATAACCATCTTGCTCAAAAGTACCCCGAAACTTATAATGATTTGATCCCCCAATCGCTGATTTATACAGGTAAGTATTATCTGACAGATAAAATTGAAAAATTTAATATTGATGTTGGAAAATTTTTATTATCACCTACACGGACTTATGCGCCGGTTATTAAGAAAGTCCTGGAAAACCACCGCAAAAATATTCATGGAATGGTACATTGTTCAGGCGGAGGCCAGACAAAAGTATCCAAATTTATTGAAAATGTCCACGTTATTAAAGATAGTTTATTTGAATTACCTCCACTTTTCAGGATTATTCAGGAACAGTCAAATACAGCGTGGGATGAGATGTATGAAGTTTTTAATATGGGACATAGATTTGAAATTTATATCTCCCCGGATTATGCTGAAGATATCATATCAATATCCAAAGAATTTAACGTTGATGCTAAAGTAATAGGACACGTTGACGGGCCCGGCAAGAACAAAGTAACAATAAAGAGTGAGTTTGGCACATTTCATTATTAATATTTCACATTCCTGACATGAATAGTAATTTAATTCTGGAGAAGCTCGAAGGAGTTAAACAGAGATTTGATGAAGTTAGTAAACTAATAAGCGATCCTGATATTATTGATGACATGAAGCGATATGTTAAGCTAAATAAAGAATATAGGGAGCTGGAGCCTATAGTAGAAGTATATAATGAATATAAAAATATCCTCAGTAATATAGCAAGTGCAAAAGAAATACTTGCAGACGAGAAAGACGAGGAGTTAAAAGAAATGGCTAAAGTGGAGTTAGAAGAGCTGAATAAAAAGATAACTCCAATGGAAGGCAAATTAAAGTTATTATTGTTACCAGCTGATCCCGGAGATAGTAAAAATGCTATTCTGGAAATAAGGGCCGGTACAGGAGGAGATGAAGCCAGTATTTTTGCCGGTGACCTACACAGAATGTATGCTAAATTTGCAGAACAAATGCGCTGGAAACTGGAAATTACAAATTTTACTGAAGGTACCGTTGGAGGATTCAAAGAAGTTATTATGAATGTTAAAGGGGATGGCGTTTATGGAGTATTGAAATATGAATCCGGCGTCCATCGTGTTCAACGTATCCCTCAAACTGAAACACAGGGGAGAGTCCATACCTCAGCCGCTACAGTAGCTGTATTACCCGAAGCAGATGAGTTTGATATAAAAATCAAACCGGAAAATATCCGTACCGACAGATATTGCTCTTCAGGGCCGGGAGGACAATCGGTAAATACAACCTACTCAGCAATAAGGCTAACTCATATTCCTACCGGCATAGTTGTTACATGTCAGGACCAGAAATCACAGCTTAAAAATCTCGATAAAGCAATGTCCGAACTTAGAACCAGACTTTATGATATCAAATATAAGAAGTACCTCGATGATATAGCTTCAAAAAGGAAAACTATGGTATCGACAGGTGACCGTTCAGCAAAAATCAGAACTTACAATTATCCCCAGGGAAGGGTGACTGACCATCGTATAAATCTTACATTGTATAATCTAACTTCCGTTATAGATGGTAATATCATGGATATAATTGATAAATTGCAAATGGCTGAAAATGCTGAACGTCTCAAGGAAAGCGGACTTAATTAGTTTATTGATAATTATTTTGTTATTCTTTATTCTAATATAGAATTTATGAACTACGGACAATTATTCCTAAACATCAAAAATAAAAAAAGCTTCTTATGTATTGGCCTGGATACAGATCTTGAAAAAATACCAGGAGCCCTTTTAAAATACAACCAACCGATTTTTGAATTTAACAAACAAATAATAGATGCAACTGCAAAATATGCAATTGCATATAAACCAAATATTGCATTTTATGAAAGTGAAGGAATAGCTGGATGGAAAAGCCTGGAATTAACAGCGTCCTATATAAGAAAAAAATATCCTGACATCTTTCTTATCGCCGACGCAAAAAGAGGAGATATTGCTAACTCCTCTAAAATGTACGCAAAAACCTTTTTCGAAAAACTTGATTTTGATGCGATTACTGTATCTCCTTACATGGGAAAAGATTCAATAACACCATTTCTTAAATATAAGAACAAATGGGTTATTATAGTAGCATTAACCTCAAATCAGGGAGCTGAGGATTTTCAGTTCCTTAAAAGTAATAATAATGAAAGTTTTTTTGAAACAGTAGTAAAAAAATCAAAAAATTGGGGAAGTGAAGATAATCTGATGTATGTCTCCGGTGCTACAAAAGCCTCCTTGCTGGTAATGATCAGAAAAATTATTCCGGAACACTTCATTTTGGTCCCAGGCATTGGTGCTCAAGGAGGAAATTTAAACGATGTAGTTAAGTATGGCAGAAATAAAAATTTAGGATTAATAGTAAATTCATGCAGATCAATAATTTATGCTGATAATACCCCGGATTTCGCGGAAACAGCAAGTATTAAGGCGAAAGAAGTTCAAATCCAAATGCAAAAACTCCTTGACGATAATTGTATAACTTAAAAATCGTACGCATATACAAATGCTTTTTCACAATTCTAATAATTTCTCTTATACTCTTATTGAAAAATGACTGAAGAATTCTTGCACTATTTATGGAAATATTCACTGTTTGAAAATAATAATCTTATTGCGGATACCGGGGATAATATTGAAATACTAAAATTGGGTGAACCTAATACAAATGCAGGCCCTGACTTTCTCAATGTGTCCGTAAAGATTGGAAGCACAAAATGGGTAGGTAATCTGGAGATTCACCTTAATTCCTCTGACTGGAATAAACATAATCATATCAACAATAAGGCTTATGATAATGTGATTCTGCATGTGGTTTTAAACAACGATCAAATAACAAAGCGTACTAACGAAGAGATTATTCCAACTGTTGAACTTAAATTTGATAAATATCTGTATAATAACTATTCCAGACTTATCTCAAATGAACAATGGATTGCGTGTCAGAACGAAATAAATAAAGTGGATGATTTCTTTATTGACTACTGGCTAAACGTATTACTTGCAGACCGGCTGGAATTAAAAGCCAAAGGTATTTATAACACACTGAAGGCAACTAGGAATAACTGGGAAGAAACATTCTATATTCATCTTGCCGGAAGCTTTGGTTTCAATCTGAATTCCGTTCCATTTGAAATGCTTGCCAAGTCTTTACCAATTAAATATTTATCTAAGCATAAGAATAGCCTGTTCCAGATTGAAGCATTACTATTCGGGCAAGCCGGCTTTTTAAGCGAAAATATTCTTTTTGATAATTACTATGAAAAATTAAGCAAGGAATATACCTATCTTAGAACAAAATTTCAACTTAAATCCCTTGATAAACATATTTGGAAATTTCTAAGACTCAGGCCAGGAAATTTTCCTACCGTCAGGCTTGCACAATTTGCCGCTCTGATTTATAATTCCTCAGGATTATTTTCAAAAATTATTGAATGTAAATCAGTAGAACAATTACATAAATATTTTAGTATAACCGCATCAGAATATTGGAATAACCATTTTCTTTTTGGGAAGGAATCAAAAGAAAAGGTAAAAAAGTTGGGAGAAAGTGCATTTTATATTATTTTCATAAATACAATTGTTCCTTTCTTGTTTATTTACGGTAAGTCTAATGGCAAAGAAGACTTAAAAGAAAGAGCTGTTGATTTTCTCACAAAAATTCCGGCTGAACAGAATAACATTATTAAAAAATGGGGAGAATTAGGGATTAATGCGAAAAATGCTTTTTATTCTCAGGCATTGTTACAATTAAAGAATGAATATTGCAATAAAAAAAATTGTTTAAATTGCCAAATAGGAAATAAAATAATTACTTCTGCAACATAAATGAAAACAGAAAGCGTAAAAAAGGCACTATTTGCTATCAGTTTATTTGTTACAGCTATATTTATTGGCGTACTCGGATATATAATTATTGAAGGATGGTCTTTTTCCAAAGCATTTTATATGACAATAATTACAATTACTACTGTAGGATTCAGAGAAGTGGAGCCCTTATCAGAAACAGGAATGTATTTTACAACTTTTCTTATTGTCTCAAGTTTTGGTATATTTGCTTTTGCTGTTACAACATTTATACGTTATGTTGTTGATGGTACATTTCGACACATATTTAGAGATACCAGGATGAAAAGAAAAATAGAAAGACTAAAAGATCACATAATAATATGTGGATATGGAAGAAATGGGAAACAAGTTGCTAATGAATTAATGGAACACAAGATACCATTGGTAATTATTGAAAATAACGGAGAAATTATAGAAAATATTTTAGAGATCCCTAATATACTCTATATTCATGGGGATGCAACAAAAGATGAAATTTTGGAAATGTCTCATATCAATAGGGCTACAGCTTTAATTACAACTTTACCGGTAGATGCTGATAATTTACTTCTTGTTCTATCTGCCCGTGAAATGAATCCTAATCTCCGAATAATCAGCCGGGCTTCAGATGAAAATTCCGATACCAAACTAAAAAGAGCAGGTGCAACAAATGTTATAATGCCTGATAAAATTGGAGGACAGCGAATGGCCAAGTTGGTTACACAACCTGATGTTGTTGAGTTTTTAGAGTTTATTATGTTGCAAAGCTCAGAGAATATGGCCCTGGAGGAAATTTCATGCAAAACTATTGCTGCCTGTTTTGAAGGAAAATCAATTCGTGAATTGGATATCAGGAATGAATCAGGGGCTAACATTATTGGTTTAAGAAGAGAAGACCGCTCATACATAATTAATCCCCTCCCTGAGGTAGTACTAACATCAAAAGATAAAATCTTTGCTCTTGGCACAAAAAAACAAATTACAAGCCTGAAAGATATTTTGAATAAAGGTGTTTACCTGTAATGGTACTTTTATTGTCACTGCTGCCCTTAATAATGAAACTTTTTAATCAAACTTATTGATTTCTAAAAAAATTTAAATACTTTTGCATCTCTTAATTTTAGAGATGTATTTAAAGGTAACAGAATGTATCTAACAGTTGAAAAGAAACAGGAAATTTTCAAGCAGCATGGAAAATCCAAAGCTGACACTGGATCACCAGAGAGTCAAATAGCCCTGTTCTCACACCGTATTAATCATCTTACTGGCCATCTGAAAAAAAATAAGAAGGATTTTAGTACTCAACGGGCCTTATTAATACTTGTCGGAAAACGCAGGAGATTGCTTGACTATCTAAAGCATAGAGATATAGAAAGATATCGTGCTATTCTAAAGGCATTAAAACTTCGAAAATAATAGGGCAATTCTTAGGATTGCCTTTTTTCGTTTATTTGAGAACCTAGGTACATTCGTATATTTAAATTTAATTAAATAAAAACAGGAAATGGATAAGGTATTTGAAACTAATATTGATATTGGTGACGGTAGAACAATAACCATTGAAACGGGAAAATTAGCCAGACAGGCTGATGGAGCTGTTGTATTAAAAATAGGAAATACAATGTTATTAGCAACAGTTGTTTCGGCATCGGAAGCAAAAGAAAATATTGATTTTATGCCGCTTCAGGTAGAATACAAAGAAAAGTTTGCGGCTATAGGCAGATTTCCCGGTGGATTTATTAAAAGAGAAACAAGACCTGGTGATTACGAAATACTAATTTCACGCTTAGTTGATCGCGCTCTACGTCCTCTTTTTCCTGATGATTTTCGCGCAGAAACATTTGTAAATATATATCTTATGTCAGCTGATATGGAAACTAAGCCTGATGCCCTTGCCGGACTTGCAGCATCAGCCGCTCTTGCTGTATCAGATATTCCCTTTAACGGGCCAATTTCAGAGGTACGGGTTGGAAGAATTAATGGTAAGCTTAAAATTAATCCTTCAGTTTCTGAAATAAATACTGCAGATATTGATATTATTGTGGGTGCTACACTTGACAATATTATTATGGTGGAAGGAGAAATGAATGAGGTCTCGGAATCAGAAATGTTAGAAGCCATAAAATTTGCACATGAAGAAATTAAAAAGCACTGTAAAGCACAATTGAAATTTGCCAAGGAAGTCGGGAATGATAAAAGAGAATATTCACATGAAGAAAATGATGAGGATCTAAGAAAAATTGTGCAGGATAAAGCATATGATAAAGTCTATAAAATAGCCAAAAAAACTCAGGCTAAACTTGAACGTCAAAATGCTTATGATGCAGTAATGCAGGAACTAATTGATTCTCATTCCGATGAGGAGGAAAGCAAAGAATTTTTAATTAAAAAATATTTCCATGATGTTGAGAAAGAAGCTGTAAGATCATTAATATTAAATGAAAATATTAGAGTAGATGGAAGGAAGCTTGATGAAATTAGGCCTATATGGTGTGAGGTAGATTATCTGCCTGCTGCACATGGCTCTTCAGTCTTTACCAGGGGTGAGACCCAATCAATTGCTACAGTTACACTCGGAACGAGACTTGATGAAAAAATTATTGATGAAGTACTTATACAAGGTACAAACAAATTTGTGTTACATTATAATTTTCCTCCATTTTCAACTGGAGACGCACGGCCGTTCAGGGGTATAAGCAGAAGGGAAATCGGACATGGTAACCTGGCACATCGCGCTTTAAAAAGAATGATCCCTGATGACAATCCATATGCAATTCGTGTTGTATCTGATATACTCGAATCCAACGGTTCTTCATCTATGGCAACGGTTTGTGCAGGCACTCTCGCATTAATGGACTCCGGAGTAAAAATCCTGAAACCGGTGTCAGGTATTGCTATGGGCCTTATAACTGATAAGGAAACCGGGAAATATGCAATATTATCTGATATTCTGGGAGATGAAGACCACCTTGGTGATATGGATTTTAAAGTTGCTGGCACAAAAGAAGGTATTACTGCTACTCAAATGGATATTAAAGTAGAGGGTTTATCATATGATATTTTAAGTCAGGCCCTTGAACAAGCCAAAACCGGACGTCTGAATATCCTGGAGAAACTAACCAATACTATTGCGGAACCAAGACCAGATTATAAACCACATGTACCAAGAATTATACAATTGACAATACCAAAAGATATGATTGGCGCTTTAATAGGGCCTGGGGGAAAAATAATACAAAAAATTCAGGAAGATAGCGGTGCTGTAATATTAATAGAAGAAGTCGATGGCGTTGGAAAGGTTGACGTTTCAGCAGCTGATAAAAAATCAATTGATGCGGCTATTAAAAGAATAAAGGAAATAGTAGCTGTCCCTGAAATTGGGAAAATATATAAAGGGCTGATTAAATCGATTGTTAGTTTTGGAGCTTTTGTTGAATTTATGCCGGGAAAAGAAGGCCTTTTGCACATATCTGAAATTGCATGGAAAAGGATAAATTCTGTTGAAGATGTATTAAAAATTGGAGAAGAAGTAGAAGTGAAACTGCTTGATATAGATAACAAATCAGGATTTTTCAAACTATCAAAAAAAATATTGACGCCCAGACCGGAAAATAACGAAAGAAAGTAGCTGGCTAATTAAATGCCACATCATTCGTTGATTCTACATTACTTTCATTACCTGCCCTGTCAATAATGTAAAAATCAAACTTTAAAGTGTCATAATCCGAAATAAATTTAAGGTATAAATTAAATAATACTTTTATTTCACCTTTTAGAGTTTTGTTCTGGCCAACACGTTCCATTTTATCGTCATATTTTATCCAAAATGTCAGGGTGTCCAAATCATCTTCACGGGAATAACTATCCTCAGATTTATTAAAAGGAACAATAAAAATATTTCTAGGATCAACCGTATCAGACTCATATTTGATAAGTCCTATATCACCATCCCCATCAATAAAAGAAAATAACAACTCGCAATTTTTTGTCGGATTTCCAATACTGTCATAACCATCTTCAATTTTAAAATCCTTAAAGCCTATCTCAGGTATAGGATCAGCAGGTTCAATTTTTTCGCAGGCAATTACAGCAAAAAAACCAATAATAATAACCGCTAAGTTCTTAAACATATTTGTACAACTAAATTATTTAAGTAATATTATAATTATTAATTGATTTTAATATTAAATTATACAAAATTATTAAATGTTTGGCATTATACGGATACTATCCTTAATATTTATATAATTATTGCCATGTCACTTCTTTCTGAAGAAAATCTGAATCGGTACTCCGGTGAAATTAAAGTTTTCTCTTAATTTGTTCTCTAAATATCGTTTATAAGGTTCTTTAATATATTGAGGTAAATTACAAAAAAAAGCAAATGAGGGAGCCAGGGTCGGAAGTTGTGTTACATATTTAATTTTTATATACTTACCTTTAATTGAAGGTGGAGGATAGTCTGTAATTTTTTCCAACATTATTTTGTTTAGCTTCGATGTCGGGATTCGTTGCTTTCTATGTTCATGGACCTTAACAGCAGCTTCCAGCACTTTATGAATCCTTTGCCTGGTAATAGCTGAAGTAAAAAAAACCGGAACATCCTGGAATGGTGCAATCTTTTCTTTTATTTCGGTTGTAAAATGTTTTGCAGTGGCCGTGCTTTTATCAATAAGATCCCATTTATTAACCAGTATAACCAGTCCTTTCCTGTTTTTTGACACAAGATTAATAATATTAACATCCTGAGCTTCTATTCCAAGTGTTGCATCAATTAATAACAGGCAAACATCAGAATTTTCAATAGATCTTATTGATCTCATTACAGAATAGAATTCAACATTTTCAGATACCTTGCCTTTTTTTCTTAATCCCGCAGTATCAACAAGATAAAAATCATATTTATACTTATTGTATCGAGTATATATTGAATCTCTTGTTGTACCGGAAACAGGGGTTACAATATTACGTTCTTCTCCAATAAGTGTATTAATAAGGGACGATTTACCTACATTTGGCCTGCCAATTATTGCAAATTTCGGTAGGTCTGTTTCTTCCTCTTTACTTTTTTTCTTAAATGTTTTAACTACATCATCCAGTAAATCACCTGTACCACTTCCGTTAATTGAAGAAATTATGTATAATTCCCCTAATCCTAAGGCATAAAACGTACTTGCATTGTAATGCATATCATAATTGTCAGCTTTATTCACAACAAGAAAAACTTTCTTGTTAGTTTTTCTTAATATGCCAGCAATAGACTGATCCAGATCAGTTATATCGTTCATAATATCCACAAGGAATAAAATAGAATCAGCCTCTCCTATAGCTAAGTGTACCTGTTTCTTTATTTCTTCTTCAAAAATATCTTCAGAACTGCTAACATATCCGCCCGTATCAATAACAGAAAACTCTATCCCGTTCCATTCGACCTTTCCATAATGTCTGTCACGAGTAACACCACTGGTCTCGTCAACAATCGCATGCCTGCCTTTGGTCAGCCTGTTAAACAAAGTTGATTTCCCAACATTGGGCCTGCCTACTATTGCTACTATATTTGCCATTGAAAATTGATTACCACTTGGTTAATAAAAGTCATTTGCT
>CBFCXR010000027.1:0-21387 GCA_965602045.1 uncultured Bacteroidales bacterium
ATAAATTCAAGGCTGAGAATATTCTTATTAAGCTGATTTCTATAGGTATAATAAAAATGGAGTTTACCGATAAAGAGTTTTTTTACAGATTAGAGGAACCGGCAACCATTTGTTGAACTTTAAATAAAGTAATCAATAAGGGCAGATATTATATTGAGGATCTCAAAAAAAGAACAAAAATTGATAGAGATTGTTAAATTATTATATGATTTAAAATGAAAAATAACTTAAATATGACTTCAAGGATATTAATGGTCTTTGTATTATTATTTACCTTGCTTGTATCATGTAATGATCAACCTGCACAGGGAAAATCATCAGATGTTTCTTCAGATAAATCAGACGAAAAGTTGGTGGTTAAAACTGAAAAAAATAATGCTTTACCAGTTAAAAATGTAAGTAAGACAATAAATACAAAACCTGTACTTATATCAAAACAGGATTTTTTGGATAAAGTAATGGACTATGAAAATAATCCTGATAAATGGATATTCAAAGGTGAATTACCTTGTCTTATTGATTTCTATGCTGATTGGTGTGCGCCATGCCGGACAACAGCTCCTATTCTTGATGAGCTTGCTGAAAGTTATGCAGGAAGGATTAATATTTACAAGATCAATATAGATGTTGAGAAGGAATTGTCAAGTGTATTTGGAATACGTGGTATTCCTGCATTTTTGTATTGTCCCATGGAAGGAACACCAAGTTTGACTTCCGGTATAGCACGAACATCGGAAGAAACAAGACAATTATTTATTAATCAGATCGAAAGTCTGCTGTTAAAGAATAATAGTACATCAGATTTGTAATTATAGGTGGGACACCGCCCTAATAGGGAGCTGCCCCTTTCAGATATTACTTTTCCAAATTTATTAACAACACTATTTTTTTGCTGCGATTTAAAGTAAATTTACAATCGCATATTCCTGTTTTTTTTACATATACATATTATTAAGGTTAATTTTCAATTCAATAAGGAATTTTATAAATGTTCTTAATATTTGACACAGAGACAACTGGTCTTCCTGAAAAATATGATTCACCTGTTGAGGACGTTGAAAATTGGCCCAGATTAGTTCAACTGGCGTGGCAATTACATAGTAGTACAGGAGAGTTAATTGAGGTTGAAGATTTTATAGTTAAGCCGGAAAATTTTACCATCCCCTACAGCGCAGAAAAAATCCATGGAATTTCAACTGATAAAGCTTTAAAAGAAGGACTAGAGTTAGAATTTGTGCTAAAAAAGTTTGTTGATTCAATTGAAAAATCAGATTATATTATTGGTCATAACATTGAGTTTGATAAAAGTATTGTTGGAGCAGAATACATAAGAACAAAGATTCAAAACAAGTTATTTAAAAAAGTAAGCATTTGTACCAAGGAAGAAGCAACCGAATATTGTGCCATTCCTGATAATCGTGGCGAAAAGTTTAAGTGGCCGACTTTATCTGAATTACATATAAAGCTTTTTAAAGAAGATTTTGAAAATGCACATAATGCCTCCACAGATGTAAAGGTTACTGCTCATTGCTTTTTTGAATTACTAAGAACCGGGATTATTGATTCTGTAAAATTTAAAATAAGTGAAGAAATAATAAAAGAGTATAAAAAGCTTAATCCTGAAAAAATAAAGCCGTTTGAAATTAAAAGTCAATCAGATATAAATCATGAATTACCTTCGAAAAAAGAAGCTGCTTCTGAAAAAGCAGACATGAATATACTGAAAGATAAAAGCGTATCATTTACTCATTTACATATTCATACCCAATATTCAATACTTGACGGGGCTGCCGATATAGATAGTCTAATATTTAAAGCCAAAGAAGATGAAATGAGCGCACTTGCTATTACTGATCATGGTAACATGTTTGGAGTAAAGGAATTTCATAATAAGGCTGTAAAACACGGAATAAAACCTATACTTGGGTGTGAAGTCTATGTTGCCAGACGATCAAGGTTAGATAAATCGGAAAAGAGTGATGGAGGAGGTTTTCATTTGGTACTTCTGGCAAAAAACAAGGAGGGGTATAATAATCTTATTAAGCTTGTATCTTATGGCTGGACAGAAGGTTTTTATTATAAACCCAGGATTGATAAAGAATTATTAAAAAAATATGCCAAAGGATTAATAGCTTGTAGTGCCTGTTTAAAAGGGGAGGTACCATATGTAATTAAGAATAAAAGTTATGAAGAAGCCAGGAGAATTGTCCTGGAATACAAAGAAATATTCGGGGAGGATTATTATTTGGAATTGCAACGTCATGAATCGGGTGATCCGGAAATGGATAGTTGCGTATATAAGGATCAGATTTATGTAAACAATCAACTAATAAAATTATCGGCAGAAACAGGAGTAAAGTACATAGCAACTAATGATGTTCATTTTATAAATAAAGAGGACGCTCAGGCACATGATATACTTCTTTGTATTAACACTGGTAAGGATGTGGATGATGCTAACAGGTTGAAGTATACAGAACAGGAATGGTTAAAAACGCAGGCTGAAATGAAGGAATTATTTGCCGACTTTCCTGATGCAATTACCAATACTAAAGAAATTGAAGATAAAATTGAAACTTATGACCTAAACAATGATCCTATAATGCCGTATTTTCAGATACCGGAAGGATATAAAAATGCGGATGAGTATTTGAAAAATATAACTTATAAAGGAGCTAAAGAGAGATACCAGGAAGTTTCAAAAGATATGGAAGAGCGTATTGAATTTGAATTAGGTACAATAAAAAAAATGGGATTTCCCGGATACTTTCTCATTATCTGGGATGTAATAAAATCAGCACGTGAAATGGGTGTTTCCGTGGGTCCGGGAAGAGGTTCTGCAGCCGGTTCTGTTGTAGCTTATTGTTTAAGAATAACAGATATTGATCCGATAAAATATAATTTACTTTTTGAAAGATTTTTGAATCCTGACAGGATTTCAATGCCGGATATAGATATTGACTTTGATGAGGATGGCAGGGAAAAAGTATTACAATGGATAGTAAAAAAATATGGCAGGGAAAAAGTAGCTCATATTATTACTTTTGGCACCATGGCTCCAAAATTAGCAATTCGTGATGTGGCAAGAGTGCTTAAGCTGGAATTACCTGAAGCGGATCGTCTGGCGAAATTGGTACCGGAAAGACCAGGTATGACATTTAAAAAAGCTTATGAAGAAGTGCCTGAATTATTGAAGGAAAGAAATTCTTCAAATGAGCTTATTTCACAGACTTTAAAATATGCAGAAGTTCTTCAGGGATCTGTACGTCAAACAGGTGTGCATGCATGTGGAATAATTATCGGGCAAAACTCCCTGGAAGAACATATTCCTATCTGTAAAAGTAAAGATGCTGAATTATTTGTTACTCAATTTGATGGCAAGCATGTTGAATCAGTTGGAATGTTAAAGATGGATTTTCTGGGTCTTAAGACGCTTTCAATTATTAAAGACACTGTGGAAAATATTTCAAACTCCAAAGGAATTGATATTGATATTGAAAATATTTCATTGGATGATAAGAAAACATTTGAGTTATATAGTAAGGGAGAGACAACCGGATTATTCCAGTTTGAATCAGACGGTATGAAAAAACATTTACGGGCATTGGAACCGAACAGATTTGAGGACCTTATTGCTATGAATGCACTTTATCGTCCGGGCCCGATGGAATATATTCCAAGTTATACCAACAGAAAACATGGAAAAGAAAAGATTAAATATGATCTCTCTGAAATGGAGGAGCATTTGAAAGATACATATGGTATAACAGTTTACCAGGAACAGGTAATGCTGCTTTCTCAGAAATTGGCAGGTTTTACTAAAGGAATGGCTGATACACTCCGTAAGGCAATGGGCAAGAAAATAATCTCAATGATGGAAGAATTAAGAGAGAAATTTATTGACGGGTGTGTAAAAAATGGTTATGATGAGTATAAAGCAAAGAAAATATGGAAAGACTGGGAAGCATTTGCACATTATGCGTTTAATAAATCACATTCTACTTGTTATGCGCATGTCTCATATCAAACTGCATATTTAAAAGCTCATTACCCGGCTGAATTCATGGCTGCAGTGTTAAGCAGAAATCTTAGTGATATTAAAAAGATTACACTTTTTATGGATGAATGCAAAAGAATGGGATTAAAAGTACTGGTTCCTGATATAAATGAGAGTTTCGTCCGTTTTACAGTTAATAAAGAGGGAAATATACGCTTTGGCCTGGCTGCAATTAAAGGCGTAGGAGAAGCTGCAGTTCAGCAAATAATAGAAGAAAGAACAGAAAATGGCTCGTTTAAGGATATCTTTGATTTTGTTGAAAGAGTAAATCTTACAGCTGTTAATAAGCGAAGTATTGAAGCATTAATAATGGCAGGAGGATTTGATAGTTTTAAGAATATCAAAAGAAATTATTATTTCGCCTGTGATATTAATAATAACAGCTTTGTTGAACATTTGATCAGATATGGAAATAAAATTCAAAGTGAGTGTAATGCTGAACCTACATTGTTTGGAGGTATTGAAAAAATCGAAATAGCTAAACCCCAAATTCCTGAATGCGAAGAGTGGTCAAATTTAACCCGGCTGAATAAAGAAAAGGAGGTTATCGGAATATATCTTTCTGCCCATCCTCTTGATAACTATAAAATAGAAGTAAAAACTTTTTGTAATACACAACTTTCTGAATGCAGAAATCTTGATAATTTAAAAGACAGGGGAATAGCAATACTGGGAATTGTAACAAATGTTAAAAATTCTATTACAAAAACAGGAAAACCATATGGAGCATTTACTATTGAGGATTACTCGGATTCATACACAATTATGCTATTTGGATCAGATTATGAAAACTTTAGAAGTTACTTATATGAAGGATATACTCTATTGATTAAAGGTAATGTTCAGAAAAATACATGGAAGAACAACGTAGATTTGGATTTTAAAATAAAGAGCATTGACATACTTAATAATGCCAGGGAAGATCTTATTAAAAGTATTAAAATTAGAATTCCTGTCGATAGTCTAACAGAGAAGCTTTTGGATGATATAAAAAGTTATGTTAATAAAAATAATGGGAAAACTAATTTAAAATTTTTAATTTATGATAATACAAAAAAAATAAGCATTGAGATGTTTTCAAGGAATTATAATATTTATCTTTCTAATGAGTTTGTTGAATACCTTGAGCATATGCCTGAGATTGATTATAAAGTAAATTGATCTTAGCAGGAATAATTCTGCTTTTTGGAATAAGGAATATAAACATATTATTTATTAATTTTAATAATTTAAATGATGATTATAGAGCTATCTAATACAAACTTTGATGAGGTTGTATTAAAATCAAATAAGCCTGTTATGGTTGATTTTTGGGCAGAATGGTGTGGCCCATGCAAAATAGTAAGTCCGATAATAGGTGAAATTGCAGAGGAATACAAGGATAAGGCTGTTATTGGTGAGCTTGATGTAGATAGCAATAATGAAATTTCAGTCAGGTATGGAATAAGAAGTATACCAACAATTCTTTACTTTAAGGATGGAGAGATAGCACACAAGCAAGTCGGTGTTGCATCCAAAAGTAATCTGATTAATAAACTGGAAGAGTTATTATAAAACATTTGGCAAATTTTTCATACATTAGATTTACACTAAAAACATTTAAATACTAAAACAAAGTTTTTTGTATTATTCATATCCACATGTTCTTTAATTATTTATTTTTATGCCGGCCGTGAATAATATCTCTTTATATGTTAATCAGATTATTTAAAAGCAGACAACAATTTATTATAATATTAATTCTTATATTGGCATTAGCATTTTGGCTGCCTTCAATTCTAATTCACAAATCTGCTTCTTTTGTTTTTGATTTATATCCAACTCCTGTGTACAGATCATTTCAGCTAATTGAATATGCTTATCCTGTACTGTCAGTAATATTTTCACTTGTTTTACTTTTAATTATCGGATTTCTATTAGTCAGATTAAATGTTCGTTTCTTTTTTATCCAGACAAGAACACAATTACCGGCATTTTTTTATATTCTTATTTGCAGCAGTTTTATTCCTTTAAATAGACTAAATCCTGTTTTAATCGGCACTCTTTTTTTGGTTTTAGCTATTTATAAAATTTTCGATACTTATAAAAAGGAGACGCTTTGTTACAATTTTTTTGATGCAGCATTATTGGTATCTATAGGCAGCCTGTTTTATTTTAATTTTATATTTCTAATTTTTATTATCTGGATAGGGTTAATAATACTTAGGCCATTTTTCTGGCGTGAGTGGATTTTTTCATTTATTGGAATATTGCTCCCATACATAATAATTGTTTCATATTATTATTTAATGGATCTTGATATTAATAGAATAATAGATATGTATAAAAGCTGTTTTTTCCAAAGAAGATATGCTATTAAATTCGACATATCATATAAAATATTATTTATATACTATCTATTGATGTTATTGGTCGGAAGTATATATATGATGAGGGTTTATGCAATTAGGAAGATATATTCAAGAAAGTATTTTATGTTTCTTTTATGGTTATTTATGGTTTCAATATTGATTTATTATCTTATTCCTTCAGCAGGCTATGAAATGATTCTAGTATCATCAATATCAGTATCATTTCTTTTCACGCATTTTTATGTAAATATTAAATCAAACTGGATTAATAACCTTCTTTTCAATTTATTTTTAGTCTTGCTTTTATACCACAGAATAGTCAATATGTGATTTATGGAAAATATTAACTTTGGCGAATGTTAAAATTTCTTAACCAGTGATAGAACGCTGACGGCTTCACCTGCTTTTCCCTCTTTAAAAGAAATAAAGACGTGGTATACACCTGTTTTTTGGCATTTGAAATCAAAATATGGATATTCTTTACCTGTGGCCTGAATAAATGTACTGCCCAGTAATCTGTTCATATCCATCAATTGAAGAACTGCATCGCCTTCAGAAGTAGGAGCGGTGCATATAGAAAATCTGTACATAGCATTTTTGCTTAAAATCATTGCAAACCGTGCTGTAGGTGGTGCCCCGCCAGGAGTCCCGGGATCCAGTTTTACTATTAAGTCCTTTAAATAAGTAACATTACCAGAATTAGCTGCACACTGGGCCACTAACTGGGTTAAATCCTGAGAATAAAGTGTTGTAACAGAACTATAGAGGAGTAATATAAAAGAAATAGTCTTTATAATGGATTTCATTATTATATTGTTATTTGATTTTTAATAGTTTAATGTGATTAGTGTTTTTTATTATTATCCGGAATTATAATAAGTATATAACTATTAACAAGAATGTTCAAATCATAAGCTAATAAGCTTGTTTCTGATTTCTTCAGTAGTTGTTGTTATATTAGTCAAAAGCTCATCTGTTATTTTAATGATGCTTATATCATTTTGAATTATAATCAGCATGCCATTTCTTTCCTCTGAAACTGGTTCACTAAGTATATAACTTATTTCAACATCCTTAAAATAATTGTTAATCTTTTTTAATTCTCCCAATAAATCTTTAAACTGTTTATCCTTGCTAAAATTATTAATAATGAGAAGCAGTTTTTCCAGAATAATTTTTTGCTCTCCAATTCTTTCAGCCAGATCAGGATGCGGAGCATCTTTGGCAACCTGGGTGGCTAGATATAATCCTTCGATCCAAATACCTGTAATAATCAGGGCACTTATACTGCTTCTGTTATTGCTCCTCAAATATTCATCCATAGCATCGAAACTTTGTAAAGATGAATTCATTAATGAATCAAGGTTTTGGCTATTTTGAGCAAGGCGTTTAAGAGTAGTAAAATCAAAAAATTGACCTACTCTAATTTCATCAGCGAGAGTTTTTATTGCTGAAATATATTCAATTACTGCTCCGGTTTTATTATAAATGTTGAGGTAACCTAAATCAGCCCCATATACCCCTAAATTTAAAGCTTGTTTAAAATTAGTTGACAATTGATCAACATTTTCTGTAGGTGCAAGATATTTGTTTGAAAATTTTACTCCCAGACCTTTAATAAGATAAGCCATCTCAACCGGAGATGATACGCTTTGGATAATGTCGTCTATAACATCTTTTGAAATTTCCAAATCTCCCTCAACAAATTCTGACTCATCTATTTCCAGGGTTTCTGACCTGTCTCCACTTGATTTGCATGATATTATCATTAGCAGTGCAAGCAGAATAATTATTAAATTTTTTATCATGGCTTATATCGTTAATATTAAACATAATTTAGCAATGAACATAAAGATATTAAAAATCTATTTCTTTTAAAATCTAATTTCGTTTTTTAATCTCTCTGATATATTTAAAAGTTTCTTAATTGATTCGTAATAAAGTGTTATATATAATAGAATAGTAAGTATCCATACGAAAACTATGTTGAACCAAAATGTTTCAAAATATTTTCCCATAAAATGTTTTTTTGGTGAAAACAGATGAGAGCGAAAATCCAACTTTCCTTTCACTATAGGATCCTGAAAAATCGGATCTATGTGTTGAATTAATTCATGCCTGAATTCAAGTATTTTATTCGATTCATAGATTTTTTTTACTATATCTGCAACTGCTTCGTTATGGTAATTATCTCGTAACCGGTAATAAACATCCGGTTTTATTTCCAGGTTTTTGCTTATTATTTTTTCTTTTCTATTATCTGCCCGGGAAAATAAATTTTTGTAATATTTATCCATTTCATTTAAATACAATTGTACTTTCCTGGATACTATACGGTTAAATAATTCAGGCTTAAGTTTATCAAGCGCATCGAATTTTACCTCCGGTACCTTATTTACTTCTTTCGCAATCTCATTGTATATGACTTTCAAAGCAGCTTTCGAATTAATTATTTCCCTTGTTTCATTAAATTCTTCATTAATTTCTTTTAGTCTTTTATTAAGTTCAGGAATCCAATAGACTTTTTTAAAATCGGCAGTACTTATATTTTTATCATATTCGTAAAATGTTTTATTGAACTTATTGTTTTTAAACTGGTGAACCATAAGGGCTTCATAAGTCCATTTGGTTACCATAATTTCCGCAATCCATGGAACCTTATCTATTTTACCAACCTTCTTGTTTAATTTATCAAAACTAAACATTGCCCCGCTAAGAATCATCATAGGTATCATTAGAAGTGGAATAAGGATATATATTGTAACTGCAGAGTTAAACGAGGCTGATATATTTAAGCCAAGTATATTAGCAAATGCTGCTGTTGAAAACAGTGCAATCCAATATTCAAAATACATTTCCCTGATCCCTAATATTGTATTACCAATTATTACAAAGAGTAAAGCCTGAATAGCTGAGATAACAAATAGAATTAATATTTTGGATATAAGGTAGCTTGAGCGGCTGAGATTAAGAAATCCTTCACGCTTAAGCATTTTTCTGTCTCTGAATATTTCTTCGGCACTAACCATAAATCCCAGGAATAATGCGACAATTAGTCCCATAAAGATAAAAATAGGGATATTCTCATTTACACGAAATATATATATATTGGATTCGGGATCTTCAATATACCTGATAATATATGAAAGAATAAAACCTAAAACAGGGGCTTCAATCATACTTATTGCGAGATATTGAGTATTACTTATTTTTGAAAGAAAATCCCTTATAGCATAGATTCTGAATTGGTTTAGCCAGTTGGGAATTTTTAAATTACTTGGGGGAGAGTCTTTTACGGGTTTAGTTGCCCGCTGCTTTATATGATTTTTATAATGAGCATTCCATTTTTGTGGTGATACTTTTCGCGAATCGGTATAATTACCAAATTCATCAACAACTTTTGCTTCAATAATATTGAATAATAGTTCGGGATTAACATTACCACATGTTGGACATTCGCCAATTTCACTATTTATCTGGGCATCGAGGCGCTTAAAATACATTACCGCCTCAACAGGATTCCCATAGTAAATCATATACCCGCCTTCATCAAGGATAATCATCTTATCGAACATTTTATAAATCTCCGAACTTGGTTGATGTATAACAACGATTATCAATTTACCTTTTAATGTCAATTCAAGCAAAAGGTCCATTACATTTTCCGAATCTCTGGAAGATAATCCTGATGTGGGTTCGTCAATAAAGAGAATTGACGGCTCCCTTATTAATTCAAGAGCAATATTTAATCTTTTTCTTTGTCCTCCGCTAATAATCTTTTTTAATGGAGATCCGACCTTAAGATTTTTTTTGCTGTGTAATCCTAAACTTTGAAGAGTTTTATTTACTAATTCAACTATTTCAGCTTCCGGTTTATCTTTGAAACATAGTTTCGCATTGTAATATAAATTTTGAAAAACCGTAAGTTCTTCCAGAAGAAGATCATCCTGAGGTATTAATCCTATAACTCCTTTGAGCTTTTTATTTTCTTTATGTAAGTTAATACCATTGATAATTACTTCACCATTTGTAGGAGATTCGATGCTTGACAGGACATTAAGCAAAGTTGTTTTCCCGGTCCCGCTTGCTCCCATAATGCCAATTAACTTGCCATGCCCTTCTGAAAAATTTATATCCCTGATGCCAATATTCCCATTTGGAAATTTATACTCTAAATTTTTTGAAGAATATGATATTTGGCTGGCAGATATATCGGCGAGGAAGTGTGCTGCGATATCACTATAATAAATTGGAGCTCCTTTGGGTAATTTTACGGTGCTTCCATTTGCAAACAAATAGATTCTGTCATTTCTGATAGGTAATCCGTTAAGAAATAAATTTTCATTTCCAGTATATTTTAAAAAATAAAGATCAACGCTTAATATTCGCAGAATAAATATACTGGTATCAAGTTCCTTGGTTATTATTTTCTTTGCATCTTTAAATCTTGAAGGGTCATCATTTATAATTAAAATATTTATATCATCTAATTCGTCCGGTTCGGTTTTAATTACAAATGATTCAATGCTAAAAAATTCATCTTTTGTTACTTTGAAAACTTCAGCGACAGTATTTATGATTGCCATACGCTGATCGGTAAATTTTCGATCAGCATTAACAATTTCAAAAAGGCGCACAAGAACAACGACCTTTTGTTTCTGAGTAAGTGTTTTGTTAATTTTTTTGCATAGGCCAAGAATTCTGACGGAGTCTCGAACGGAAGTTAGTTTCTTTTTATTTTTTTCTTCATCTTCTTTAATATCGGTGTCTACTAATCCTGAATGTTCCTCAAAAAAACCAAAATATTCTTTAACTTCTTCATCACTAAGCTGCTGTTGTAAGAAATTTTTAACATATTCAACCTGAGTGGATTCAACCCCTTCATCTTGCTTAGCAATTATTGCAAACAATTGCATTAAAGCTCTTAGAATCTCTTCACTCATTAACTAAGCTGGTTTTAAAACTAAGTCAGAAAAATATTATAAACATTAAGGTGAATAGCTTACTTGCTCAAATGGGACATCAACAATATCAGCATATTCCTCTCCGGCTTCTTCCATATCTTCATCATCTTCAGGATAATGCCAACGAATTAAAACGTTGTTTCCGTTTTCATGCATTTCTTCCAGTTTCATTAAAATGTCGAGCAATAACTTTGATGACGCAGTATTAAAATAAGTTAATTTAAAATTGAAAACAGTCTTATCATTTGGATTTTCTGAATACTCATTTAACCAATTTAAGACTGGTTCATAAAATGCAGTAACATCTTCAGGTAATGAACGTCCGGAGATCTCCAATATTTTATTGTCTGCGTCCAGGATTATTTTTGGAGTATCTTCTGTTCCTTGTATCTTTATTGTTTCCATAGTTTATTTTGTTTAAATCTCTTCTCTTGCTATTGTTGAAGTTAGTAAAAAGAATGAAGTATCATCTGAAATTGGCAAAAAATGGTATTCCAATTCTTTACCCGTCTTTCTTTTAATATCAATAAATCCAAGTCCTGCGCCACCTTTGGTTGATAATCTTCCTTCTTTCATTTGTTTTTTATATAATTGCTTGAGTTCATCTTTATTCATTCTGTTAATTGTTTCAAGCATTTCGGTTAGTTCTTCAATTCTGTCATTTTCAACAGCGTTGCCGGTAGTCACGCTATATTCATTTTCCCCTTTACTTACCAGAAAGATTCCTCTTCCTGAGAACAGGTAATCATCTGATGTAAAATCTTCAGCATGTTTACTAATATTCTGTAAACATTCTACCATAACATGAAATACCTTTCTTTGAACAGATCCCGCTTCATCATCCTTAGCCATATTTGATTCTGTTAAAGATGTGAAAGCTTTGGTTATCTGGTGTGTAATTTCACCTTCATATACCAGAGTAATTTCGTGGGCTTTCATTGTTTTGTAAAATTCATACACAAACTCAAGAAAGCCTCTTATATCCTTTTTGTTATCCATAATATATTATTAATTAATTTATTCAATTTAAAATTCTATACCGATTAATAGGACATCGTCAATTTGTTTATTATTTCCTCTCCATTTTTCAAAATCTTCAGCAAAATAAGCATTATATTTTTCCATTGACAAATCTTTGTTACTTAAAATTGCTTCACGGATTCTTTTTGGAGAATATTTTTTCATTTCAGGGCCTCCAAGTTGATCAGGCAGACCATCTGAGAAAAAGAAAATTTTATCTCCGTGTTTGTAGTTAATAATATGATTTGTAAAGTTTTTTTCCGCTTTTTTTCTGTGTGGGATACCTCCAATAGCTTTTCTATTTCCTTTATAATCGAGCAGCTTACCCTTTCTTAGGAGATAAAGCGATCTATGTGCACCTGCATATTGTACTTCATTTGTTGAAGGTTTTATTTGACAAAAAGCAATGTCCATTCCATCTCTTGCTTCAGCATCTTCCCTATCTTGTTTAAGAGTTTTTCTAACGGCATAATGCAAAAGGTCACAAACTTCTGCAGCATTAATTTTTCTGTCGTGATCAACAATATTATTTAACAGAAAATATCCTACAAATGATAACAAAGCTCCGGGAACTCCATGTCCGGTACAGTCAATAGCAGCAATATAAATAATATCATCTTTCTTAAAAAACCAGGGAAAATCTCCGCTGACAACATCTCTGGGTTTATAGTAAATAAATGACTTCGGAAGATACTGTCTGATTAATTTATTATCCGGAAGAATAGATGATTGAATTCTTTCTGCGTAATTAATTGAATCTTGTATTTTTCTGTTTTTATCTTGTATTTCCAACTCTATTTGTTTGGCTTCTGTAATATCATGACCAACGAAAAGTATAGTTTCAAGTTCATTATCATTAAACTCAGGAATAGCATCAATACTCATTATCCTGTTGCATTTTTCGCCATCAATAACAGCGGGAATAGTAATTTCAGTGTTGGTTTTAGTTGGAGAGGCTTTAATCTTCTCCATAGTCTCTTTAAAGTAATTGAACAGCACTTCCGAACACGGGACTTCATTCAATGTTTTATTTATCAGGTTACCGGGCTTTGTGTCCAGAAAATTGCTTACTACAGGATTTGCATAGAAGTATTGGCCAACTGTGCTTAAACGAATAATCAAATCAAGTGAGTTTTCTGAGAGAGCCTGCATTTTACTTTTTAGTCTTTCTTCTCTCTCAGCCCGTTTTCTTTCAGTTATATCAGTTGAATTAAGGATAATACCATTTATGGCAGAATCATTTAACAGGTTACGGCCTGTGGATTCTATAAATATTTTGTGTCCATCCTTTTTCATATAAGTATATTGAATGGTCACAGGTGTTTCCGGTTCAGATAGTAGTTGCTTAAACATTTTGTTAATACTATTTTCACCTTTCCTTGTAAGTCTATCCATATCTTTACCGCCCATCATATCTTCAGGAGTATATCCAAGAATTTTTGTTACTGACGGACTTTCATATGTCATTACCATATCCTGATTATATATGGATATTATCTCCGAAGCGTTTTCAAGTAGTGAATATAGTCTTTTCTGAGCATTTTCCACTTCAATTACCTTAGTCTCCAGCTGTTCATTTGACTTTTTTAATTCTTCCTGGGTAACCCTCATCTCTTCTGCATTCTGTCTTAATTGTTCTTCATTCTCCTGAAGTTCAATTGTCATCTGCTGAGATTCTTTTAATAATTGTTCTGTCTTCTGATTTATTTTAAGGTTTAATATTGTACGGGCAATTATTTCTCCAAGCTCTTTTAAAAATCTGATTGTTAACTCCGGGATTTCCGGTTCAATTGATGCAAATTCAATTACTCCCTGTAATTTTTCATCTGAAATCAGGGGTACCAACAAAAGGCTTTGAGGTTTTTGATCTCCAAGAATACCGGAAGTAATTGTAACATAATCTTCAGGAATTTCTGTCCGATAGATGTAATCCATTTCATAGGCACATTGTCCTATTAATCCATGCCCGATTTTAAATTCCTGTTTAATAAACCTTTTTCGATTATATCCATAAACAGCAAGGTTCGTCAATATTTTATTATCTTCATCGTAAAGATAAAAAGCTCCCTGAATGACTTTTATATAATTTATCAGTGAATGTACTACATGATCGGATAATTCATTAATTTTATTATTTAATCTAAGAATATCAGAAACAATTTCTTTTCCTTCTGCAATCCAGCTTTGTTCGGATTCTTTTTTATAACTGGATAGCAAGTTATCACGCATTATTAATAACGAGTTCACCAGAACATCATTATTTGTCGATATATCCAGGTTAGTCTCATAATTACCTTTACCAATTTGCATGGCGAATTCGGCCATCTTATCAAGTTTGGCATCCCTTTCTCTTATTTGTGCATCAAATAACTGCTTTTCTTTTTTTCTTTGGCGGATTACTATGTAAACTGTAATTGCAATTATTACAGGTATCAGATCCATTATCCAGATTGCGGGATTTTTATGTATTTCTATAATTCCTGAAAATGAAATGATAGTTTTTTTTATTATTATTTCTAATATCCAGGCAAGCATGGGGAAAATTAATCCGATAAGGAAACTGAGAATAATTATCCTTGATTTGATAATAGACTTATTTTTTATAGCTTGATTGTTATCTGCCATGTTAACCTGTTAATTAACAAATTTATCTATTTTATCTCCTAATGTAATTGATAATTCTTTCAAAATTTTTTGTCCGGAGTCATCAATTTTTTTAAATGTAGCAAGTTCTAATACTGCCACGGATATATTTTTACTAATAATTGGGACCAATATAATATTTTTGGGCAGGCTTTTACCCAGCCCGGACTCCGTAGCAAGATAATCATCAGGAATATCTTCAACAACAATAATATCCTTATCTTTAGCCGCCTGACCGGGTAAGGTATTCCCTAATTTAAAGCCTTTGGGTTTTTCTTCTCCGGTGTAGGCATATTCTCCGGCAACAGTAAACTGGTTTGACTTTTTTGCTTTAATATAAAATAATGCCTGAACGATTTCAAGTTCCGCTGATATATTAGTTATTAGTTTTTCAGTAAATGATTTAAGATTTTTCAAATTTTGAGTATTTTGAGTAATCTTTTTTACTATTTTATTTATATCTTTTTCATTTTCAGTTCTAGCCTCTTCTTTTATCTCTTGCTTCTTATATTCTGCTACTAATTTTGCTTTTTCTTTAGCGACAATTTTTTTAATATTTTGGTCGATTTTAGCTGTGTCAGATAGTCGATAGCTAATAATAAATTTTATAATACAAATTATCAGAATACCAATTATATATAATAGTAACAGACCTTTGTTATTTATTAATTCTCCCCTTAAGTATGCATTCCAGATATTGAGTGATAATAATAACAATATAATGATTAACAATATAAATAAAAATATCGTATAAAGCCTGTATTTTTTTGTGTTATACATTTGACTAATTAAGTTTTAATAAAAATCTGACAATCTCGGCAGTGTTATATACATAATCAGATTTAACAAGTTGCAAGGCTGATTGTGTCATAGTTTTAACTTCGCATTCTTCAGGATTTTGAATAATTGTTACTCCACCATTATCATGCAGCTTTTTTAATCCATAAGCACCATCTCTATTTGCTCCTGAAAGTATAATACCAATAATTTTATTTCTATATGCATTAGCCGCTGTAATAAATGCCAGATCAATTGAAGGTCTTGAGTGATTTACCGGATCCTCAGTAGATAAAGCTATTCTATTCGCAAATTCAACATACATATGATAATTAGCCGGAGCAAGATATGCCCTGCCAGGTAATAGCTTTTCTTTATCATACGGCTCTTCAACAGGTATATTTGATTTGAGAGATAAAGCTTCAACAAATCCTGATCTCACATGTTTCAATCTGTGCAGGCATAGCAATAAAGGAATAGGAAATGTTTCAGGTAGTGATTGTAATATTTTTATTACCACCTGGAAACTTCCTGCTGAACCTCCTATTATTATTGCATTATAATTCATTGCTGTTTTAAAGATAATTTTTTCTTAAATACACCTTCTGATTTATTTGCAGCTTCAAATGCGTTATCATTGTTTGGTAATTTAACTATTTCTCTGGTTCCGACTATTAACAGACCAGCTGCTGACAGTTTTTCATACATTGATTGTAAAGTCCTTTCCTGTAGTGATGGATTAACATAAATCAAGCTATTACGAAATAAAATTAATTTGACATTTGTTGGCGAATTATCAAAATTAATATTTTGTTTTTTAAATTCTACGTTCTTTATTAATGATGGATCTCTAAATGCATAATATCTATCTAACCTGTAATAATTAGAGAAATCTTTTGTACCCTGGAATCGCTTATAGTTTTCTAATGATAATTCAATCTTTTTTAAATCATATCTTCCCTTTTTTATATATTCTATGCTTTTGTTACTATAGCTGGATGAAATAATTTGAACTTTATGTAAAATATCTATTTCTTTTAACAGAATTGCCAGTGAATATAATTCTCCGCCTGAAACGCTGTTAGCCACCCAAATTCTAAATCTGCTTAGAGTTTTTTCAGAAGCTTTAGTAAAGAATTCGTCTCGTAACCATCTCCACAATGAAGGATCTCTAAACATTTCAGTAGATGGCACTGAAATTTCATGTAAAAAAATATCAAAGAACTCAGGATTATTATTTACTTTTTTTATTAAGCTACCTACATTACTTAAGTTATTCTTTATAATGATCTTTTCTAACTTATGTTTAAATGATGTAAGAGCAAAATCAGAAAAATCATAACCATACTTGCTTTTTACAGCTTTTATAAGTTCTCTAATATCAATAATTCCTATTTCAGTCATAATAAAATTATCCTGCCGGATTTAAGTTTTAAATTATCTGCCGGTTATGGAACATTTGATGTGTTATTATTTTAATCATATCTAAATAATCAAATTTCATTTCTGGTTATTAATTACTGAAGTAATATCAATTATTATATTAAGAAATTTAACTAATACACCATTTTTATTAAGAACGGATGAAAAATTTTGTATTAAAACAAATTCTTTAGTCTTCCCAATTTTAATCGTTTCACTAATTACCATCTGATTTTTCTTTTTAAGGTCACTCCAGAATTTAGCATTAACTTTTGTTTTAGAGCCCAAAGATGTGAGATTTGCGTGTTTTTTACCCATTATATCTTCCCGGGATTTTCCTAAAAACAAAAGAAATTTTTCATTTATTCTAATAACATTACCATCCAGATCATATTCAACAACTAACGCAGATTGTTCAACTGCATTAATTATTCCTTCATACTCCTCTTCTCTTCTAAGGGCTTCTTCCTGGGTAGCTTTTAATTCTTCCATATTCTGTCTCATTTCTTCTTCCTGCTCCAACATTTCCTGCGCCTGTAGTTGTGATTTGGCTAATAACTGGGCAGTTTTTTCGTTATTTTTGGTTGTGGTTACAGTTGAAGCTAAACTTGCTGCAACTTGCTCGCCAATTTCTATTTCATGTTTCTGAAAGTTATTAATAGATGCGATTTCTATCACTCCTAAGGCTTCATCATCCTGTATTATTGGCAGTAATAATAAATTGTTGGGGGGGGCTTCGCCTAAACCTGATGTAATTGCAATATATTCATCCGGTATTTCTGTAAGATTTATTGTTTTTTTCTCAATCGCACATGTACCTACTAAACCTTCTCCTATAAGAATTTTTTTATCAATGTATTTTTTACGATTAAAAGCAAAAGCTGAAATTAATTGAAGTGTTTTGTTTTTTTCATCAGCATCATTTATCAGGAATATACCTCCCTGAACAGCATCCAGATATTTAACCAGTTCCTTAATAAAGATATCGGCTAATTTCTCAATGTCGTTATTATATAATCTCAGAATATCAGAAAATTTTGCCAGGCCTTCGTTTATAAATCTTCGTTTAGTATTTTCTTCATTATGTTTTATTTGTTCATCAGCAGAAGTTTGAATGTTTTTGTGCATCAGGATTAATTCCTGCCCAAGCAAGTCATCTTCACTTAATAGATTCAGATCGGAATCTAAAATGCCTTTATTTAAGTTTTGAGTATGATGCGCTTTATCTTTACTATTGTCAACCAAAATATTAACAGAATCCGCAAGTGAAGAGAATTCATCATTTGTTCTTAGTTTAATTTTTTCATCTGGTAATTTCCCGGTTGTGAGTTCTGATAAATATTCTGATATTTTAGTCAAAGGATTGAATATATATCTTTTTAAAGATCTCCGGAGAATAAAAATTAATCCGGAAAGTAATAGTATAGTTATTGTTGTAAGAGTAATGAAAAGGTGAATCTTCCCGGATGTAATTTTTTTATCTATCATTAATGTAATCCTGGAAACAGATTCATTTAGCATTTTAAATGAATTATTTAAACTATTAATAATACCGGTGTTTAACTGAAAGCCTATCCTATTATCAATATTTAATACTTGTTTCGCTTTTTCTACATATTTAAACAGTTCATCTGTAATATTAGGTAATTCAACGGTTTCATCTACAGCCAAAACAATAGAATTCTGGATCTCACCCGATAAAATGGATATATCATTAATTAAGTTTGGATTTTTGCTCAATAAATATTGTTTTTCGATATTTTTTAATTTTAGTAATTGTATATATATTGGATTATCTGTAAATGATGAAAATTTCTCTATCATTTGGAGACTAATACTTTGCCATTCTCCAACAATCCCATTCATTTCAGAGCCCTTCTCCTTATATGCAAGTGCCATATCGAGGAAATTATCAGAATAATATTTTAAATTCTCCTGAAGTATTTGAATTTGCTCATTTATTTCCAAATCATTTTGGACGATTATATAGTTTGAAAGAGAGTCAATTGTTGTTATTATATTATTTTGTTTGAAAGAGAATTCATTTTCAAATTGGGTATCGCCTGAGGTATATAAGTTTGATATGTTGTTGAAATTAAGCAAGAAATTTTGTTCTGCAGATTTTAACCTTAAGATGTCTTTTTCAATATCATTTAAGCACTGAATTATAGTTTTTGTAGATTGAGTGTAGGATTGATAAATCACTGAAAAATAAAATAAGATAGCAGTAAACAGTATCAGAATAAGTGATAATAATAAATCTTTTTTCTTCAATGATTTGAATTTCTTATTCATAAACTTAAAGTTAAATATGCATGTTGGTTAAATTATTAAAATTATTTGTTAAAATTTAATTTTTATAATATCCCTGACCTTTTTTTTGAAATTTTACAGAATTAGCTCCCAAAATTGTTTCATGTAAGCCCAGAATCAGGCAACCGTTATCGTAAAGGTTTTTGTGAAATAAATCAAATACTCTGCTTTGCAATTCGTAATTAAAGTATATTATAACATTTCTGCAAAATATTAAATCGAATTTTACATATAAAGTATTATTCTCAGTTACAAGGTCATGCCTTTTAAATATTGGTTTTTCACTTAAGAAGTTATTCATCTTAATCAAATCATTAGATTTATCAATTTTAAAGTATTTTTCGTAGGGTATATCATTGTATTCTTCATAATTATAAGGATTTTCTTTAATTACCTTATCGAAGTTATCCAGATAACCAATATTAAATCTATATTTATATTCTCCTAATTTTGCAGCTCTCAGAACATCGTCATTTAAGTCAGTTGCATAAATTTTTGACCTCTCAAATATTCCCAGTTCATTTAACAGAATAAGCATTGAATAAATCTCTTGTCCAGAAGAACACCCTGCGTGCCAGATGTTAATGACAGAATTACTCTTAAGTCTTGGAAGAATTGCATATCTAACTGCCTGCCATACTTGTGGATCTCTAAAAAGTTCTGTAGTATTAACAGTAATTTCCTTTATTACTTTTTCAACAAATTCACTACTATTCTTAATTTTATTTATTAATGTAGTAATATTAATATTATTATCAGAAAGGACTTTTATAAGTCTTCTTTTAAGGGACTTTTCAGAATATAAACTAAAGTCGTATTTTGATGATTGCTTTAAAGTAAAAATAAATAACTGGTAATCCTGATCTGTTATCGTCATACAACATAAATTATATCAAAATACTCTGTTTAGCTGAAAATCAAATCTAATATTAAATCTATTAAAAGTTCACGAAAATTTAAAATAAAATTCAAAATATTTAATAATTATTATTGAAAATAATATATTTTAATATTCGATTGAACAACTCAGGTTAAATGACAAATGATTTCACAATCCTGGTGGTTATCCAGATGCTTAAAATGTTTAGAATCATACACCGGCATCATATTTAACCGGTATGATGTTGTATACATGCATGCAGAGCGATATACCAGTACTAATAATTTGAGATATCTGAAATTATTCTGATAAATGCTTCTTTATAACCCAAATCCTGGATTCTCTTGATTTCAGACTTAGCAATTTCAAATGTTAAAAACTTTTTGTATGTATATCGAAAAATATTATCTGCGCCATAACTTATGTTTATATCATTTAAGCTTTTAAAATAAGTAACCGGCACCGGATTATATAATGCCATAATTTGAATTGTATAATAGTCTTTATTAGCATTAACATTATCTTTTTCAGCTGATTGAGATGATATTTTATTTTCAGTTAGATATTGCCATAAATCAAATTTTCTTATAAAAGCACTTGGATATTTTACAGCTTTTATTTTTTTCAAATCATATTCTGCTATTTGCATATTGCCATACTTTCCTGAAATATACCTGTAAAATCCATCATCGCCAATTTGAACCGTAATACCATCAATATTTTTAAAAAAATCAGCGCGAACCGGATTTTTCAGGGCCATAATCTGTATTGTGTAGAGTCCTTCAGCTTCATTTATAATATTATTGTTTACAGCATAATCCGGCCCGGCAGCGTCTATTGGATTATTCTCCGGTTCATTTTTAAGCATAGTTTGCATATCACTCTTATCATCCTCAGCAGCTGTTATTTCATGATTTTCAGGTTGCGAAGTTATATCATCCGTTATATCAGCTATTTCGT
>CBFCXR010000028.1:0-21142 GCA_965602045.1 uncultured Bacteroidales bacterium
GGTAATTTTTCAACATAGCAACTCTCTCCTTTTTCTCATTTTCAGAAGATGCCTTAAGTTTAAATATTACTATATGTTTTATCATTTTTTTTCAAATTTCTGATTATAATATTCTGCAGGGAAATGCAAATTTAAATAAATAATGCAATAGAGGATTGGACAATTTAAAATAATTCATTACATCAGCCGAAGCCCACGAGGCTGACTCAAAAGCCTAACTTTTGGATTAACACTATTTCAGTTGATCCAAATATAGATGAATCGTTTTTTCAAGACCAAAATATAAAGCATCGGAAATCAAGGCATGTCCTATAGAGACTTCGGATAATTCCGGGATATTATCATAAAAGTATTTCAGATTATTAAGATTAAGATCATGTCCGGCATTTATTCCCAGTCCGATACTACCAGCTTTTACTGCGGCTTTAATAAACGGTTCAATTGCCTTTTCACGATCCCGGGAATGATTTTTTGCATAGGGTTCCGTGTACAGTTCAATCCTGTCAGCTCCGGTTTGAATAGCATTTTCAATATTACTTAAATCTGTATCAATAAATACAGATGTACGTATTCCCGCTTGTTTGAATTTACCTGTTACTTCTTTGAGAAATGACAGGTTTTCTGCAATAACCCATCCTTTACTTGAAGTCAGCGCTTCCGGGGGATCAGGAACTAATGTTACCTGATCAGGTTTGATTTCAAGAATAAGATCTATAAATTCTTTGGACGGATATCCTTCAATGTTAAATTCTGTTGTTATAACCGGTTTGATTTCCCTTACATCCTGATAACGTATGTGACGTTCGTCAGGCCTGGGATGAACAGTTATACCCTGAGCTCCAAACTTCTGACAATCAATAGCTAACTGTAAAACATTTGGAATATTTCCTCCCCTGGCATTCCTTAATGTTGCAATTTTGTTTATATTTACACTTAATCTGGTCATAATAGCAGGCTGGATTAAATACTTATATACTTTAAATTAAAAATTACAAAAATAATAGTATTTTCAATAACTGCATATGATTGCTAAAGATTTAATTTCAGATGTGATACCTGCATTAAGGACGTCAGATAGCGGGCAAAAGGCTTTATATTGGATGGATATTTTTCGTATTTCACATCTGCCAATAGTAAATAATGAAGATTTCCTGGGATTAATATCAGATAAAGATATATATGACTTAAATATGGCTGAAGAGCCTATCGGCAACCATGGCCTGTCACTATTTAGCCCTTATGCCGCATTGGATCAGCACATATTTGAGGTCATAGAACTGGCATCCCGGCTAAATTTATCAGTTGTACCTGTTCTGGATCACAATAATCATTATGTAGGTCTTATTACAATGAACAGCCTGATCCATTATTTCGGTGATTTATCAGCATTAAAACAACCCGGTGGCATAATAGTCCTGGAAATAAATGTTAACGATTATTCCTTAACGGAAATAGCACAAATTGTTGAAAGTAACGATGCCAAAATATTGAGCCTATATGTTAGTTCCCAAGCTAATTCTATGAAAATGGAGGTTAATATTAAAGTAAGCAGAAAAGAGCTTAGTTCAATCATCCAGACTTTTAACAGATATAACTATATAATAAAAGCCTCATATATGGATGAGAATGATCTTAACAGCCTCTATGAGAATAGATATGAACAATTTATGAAATATCTTAGTATCTGATAATAAATTCTACCAGGATTCATTGAGAACGATGAAACAATAATTAGCAATTATTGTTAAAAAAATTACCTCATAAAATAATATTGTAAAATTAAATTAATAACTATTTATATAAAGATTGTAAGCAAAATGACAGAATATTATTTTATGCCTGAAATTAAATTTTTGATTGTTAATAATATAAAAAAGTACTTTTTTCCATGATAATTAGCATTTACGGTAAAACTTATAATTCCGAATTTAATCCTTATATAAAGGAGCTATTTGAGAAGCTGGGCCAAAATAATGTTGAGACAATTGTCTATAAACCGTTTCTTAAATTTATAAGAAATAATGCAGGCATTGATACAACGTCAATGGATGTGTTTGAAAATCATAATGAAATTAAAGATGATGTTGATTTTATGATTAGTATCGGAGGAGATGGTACATTTTTAGAAACCATACCTTTTGTAAGAAATTATAATATACCAATTATTGGATTAAATTCAGGCAGACTGGGTTTTCTGGCAAATATTTCTAAGGGAGAGATATCATCAGCCCTTGATGCAATTTTTGAAAAAAAATATGAAATAGAATCACGTACTCTAATCAAGTTAGATTCTGATATAAATGTTTTCGGGGAACTGAATTTCGCTTTAAATGAAATAACAATACAAAAGAAGAATTCATCGATGATAACAATTGATGTATATTTAAATGATGAATTTCTTAATACTTACTGGACTGACGGACTGATAATATCAACACCTACAGGTTCAACTGCTTATTCTTTAAGTGTAGGTGGCCCGATAATTATTCCAGGTTCCAATAATTTTATTTTGGCATCAATAGCATCTCACAATTTAACCGTAAGACCCATTGTTATTCCTGATAATAATATCATAAAACTTAAAATAAACAGCAGAAACGAAAAGTTTTTTATTACTGCTGATAATCGTACAAGTTTAATTGAGAATTCAGTAAAATTAACATTATATAAGGCTGATTTTAAATTAAAAATGCTTAAGTTGCCAAATAATAATTTTTATGTAACATTAAGGAATAAGTTAATGTGGGGTGCAGATAAAAGAAATTAATATTGTTTTCTTTTTTGTCTTGATTTTTTTTTTATAAATTTAATATTAATATAATCGCCTAATTACTAACATTTGTATGTAGATTCGTAAAATTAAATATGAAAAAAGTATTGTTCATAATATTAATTACAATTTATATTTCCTCTACATGCTTTGCACAGAGATGGAAATTAAGGCGATATGAAGGGATTGTCGGTATCGGAACAACAAACATTTTTTCAGATTTGGGTGGGACTATTAATGCCAGTATGTTGTATATTCAGGATATTAAATTCAGAGATACCAGACCTTCAATCTATACGGGACTCAGGTATAAAATCAACCAGATGTTTTCAACAAAACTGGCCGTTATCTATGGAAATGGGAAAGCAGAGGACTTTGAAGGCTCCAGAAATGAAAATCGCGGATTTCTGTCAAAAACTAATTTGATTGAAACATCCGCGCATTTAGAGTTTTATTTTATTAAAGAACAGAAAAGATTAAAAACAGCGGCAATGTTTAACCGTCGTGGCATGCTTAATAATTATTCAACTATTAGTGCATATATTTTTGGAGGATTAGGACTTACAAAATATTGGACAAGCCTGACAATTGATCCCAGACCGTCAGATAACTATGACGTGAGAAGCAGGTTTATACCTTCTTTCCCCCTTGGCCTCGGACTAAAGTATGTTATTAGCGATAGATGGATATTAAGCTATGAATTAGGAGGCAGATATACATTTTGTGATTATATAGACGGATTTAAACCGGGTGCATCGAAACATAATGATGTATACTGGCTGTCTACATTTAAAATCAACTATAGGATAAAAACCTCCCGACGTGGTATTCCTTTATTTTTGGATAGAGCCTTGCCAGGAAGAAAGAGATAAAATTTTCAGGATCTCAAAAATAGATCTTAACTTTTTTTATGATTTTTTAGGAAAAATTCTGATATTGCGCGCTAAAATCATTTTATTTTCGTTATTTTAAATTGCTCATTATCATAATTCTGTTACTAACTTTGTTATGAAAAAAATATTATTTGTTTATATTATCCTTGCCATTTTTACTAAAGTTGAAGCTCAAAGAAACACTAACCTGGGCATTTTTGCGGGTACATCATATTGCTATGGGGATATTAATCCCAATAGACTTATATATTCACCTGGAATAGCTGTTGGGGGTATTTACAGATATAATTTTAATAAGAGGTATGCTGTTCGCTTGAATGGATATTTTACAAATTTATCCGGTAATCCGGATAATTTTTCTGATTATATTCACGATGCGGTTTCATCTGATGAATTTAAAAGGCTGATTTTCGACTGGGCATGCCAGGTAGAGTTTAATTTTTTCCCCTACATTCCTACAGTTAAAAAATGGGATTATACAACCTATATAAGTGGAGGTATAGGATTCTTTACAATTGCGGAAAATCCTGTAACAATACCATTTGGAGTAGGTGCGAAAATAAATGTTACTGATAAAATAGGTGCAGGACTTGAATTTAGCTTTCGAAAAACTTTTAGCGATTTGATTGATAATGCCCCGAATCCGACCTCAACAAGTTCCTTTATTCATAATAACGACTGGTATTCCTTTTTGGGCATATTTTTTACATATAAGTTTTTTAATGTTATGATAGATTGTCCGGCTTATTCTGACTAAGTATTATGATTAAATGAACAAAAAAGAACAAATAAATCTTGATAAATTACCTGAACATGTTGCAATTATAATGGATGGTAACGGCAGATGGGCAAAACAAAGAGGTAATAAGAGAGTTTTTGGACATAAGAACGGTGTTGCTGCAGTTAGAGATACTGTTGAAGGAGCTGCTGAACTGGGAATAAATTACCTCACGCTTTATGCATTCTCAACTGAGAACTGGAACCGGCCTCGGACTGAAATAGATGCGCTGATGTCTTTGCTGGTAACTACAATTAATAAAGAAACCAAAACTTTGCAGGATAATAATGTGCGCCTGCTTGCAATTGGAGATATTGACAGCCTTCCTAAAAAAGTGGGCAGGTTTTTGCTAAAAGCAATAGAAGAAACGAAAAACAATACTGGGTTATCATTAGTATTGGCCTTAAGTTACAGCTCCAGATGGGAAATAACTAATGCAGTTAAACAAATAGCATCAAAAGTTCAAAAAGGAGAATTTACCATTGAGAATATTAACAGCTCGCTGTTTGAAAAATTTCTCAATACTGCCGAATTCCCTGAACCCGAATTACTTATAAGAACAAGCGGCGAATACAGATTAAGTAATTTTCTTTTATGGCAAATAGCATATTCAGAATTATATTTTTCTGAAACACTTTGGCCCGATTTTAGGAGGGAACATCTTTATGAAGCAATAATTGATTTTCAGAATCGGGAAAGAAGATTTGGCAAAATAAGCGCACAAATTAAAAAGTATGATAAAGCTAATTCTTGAAAAATGATAATAAAGACTTTTGCGATTGTTGGATTAATAATAATTAGCTTTTGTACCTTTTCTCAGGAGCAGGATTATTCCGATGCAAAGAGAGTGGATTATTCCAGAACTAAAGTATATGAAATTGCTGATATTACTGTTACCGGAGTTAAATATCTTCAACCAAATGTACTAATTAATATTTCAGGATTAGTAATCGGACAAAAAATAAGTATTCCCGGTGAAGAAGTAACTAAAGCTATAGATAAATTCTGGAAACATGGCCTGTTTTCAGATGTAAAAATCCTCATTAAAAAAATTGAAAATGACAAGGTATATCTGGAAATTTATTTGAAAGAGCAATCCAGGTTATCAAAAGTTAATATCAAGGGTGTCAATAAAAGTGAAATTTCTGATCTGAAAGAAAAAATAAGTTTAAGACCTGGCAGCCAGGTGACAGAAAATATTGTTAATAACGCCAAAACTATAATTAAACAACATTATATAGGTAAAGGATTTCTTAATACTGACGTGGAGATTAGCCTGAAACAGGATACAAATTCCTTTAATAAGGTGATTTTAAACATTTTCGTGGATAAAAACAGAAGAGTTAAAATTGATGATATTGTTTTCAAGGGTAATGAAGTCTATACAGATAAAAGACTTAGAAAAGTGATGAAGAAAACCAAGAAAAAGAATCTCAATATATTTAAAGGATCTAAATTTATTAGCACTGATTATAAAGAAGATAAATCACTCCTGATTAAATTTTATAATGAGAATGGATACAGAGATGCAAAGTTATTAGGAGATAAAGTAACCAAATTGCATGATAAAAGAATAGTGTTAGTAATTGAGCTGGAAGAAGGAGCGAAATATTTTATTAGAAGTCTTACCTGGGTTGGTAATACAATATATCCAGCAGATATATTAAACAAGATACTTGGAATTAAAAAGGGAGATGTTTACAACCAGACTTTATTTGAAGAACGGTTGCAGATTGATGAAGATGCAGTATCATCTCTTTATCTTGATCATGGATACCTTTTCTTTTCAGTAGATCCGGTTGAAGTAAAGATAGAAAACGATTCCATTGATATAGAAATGAGACTCCGTGAAGGAAAGCAAGCCACTATTAATAAAGTGATAATAAAAGGCAATAACCGGACTAATGAGCATGTTATCAGGAGAGAACTCAGAACACGGCCAGGTGAACTTTTCAGCAGATCGGATCTCATACGATCAGTCAGGGAATTAGCAACACTGGGACATTTTAATCCCGAGAATATAAGTCCTAATCCAATACCTAATCAGGCAGATGGAACAGTAGATCTGGAATATCAGCTGGAAGAAAGATCCAATGACCAACTGGAGTTGTCAGGAGGTTTTGGCGGATTAGGATTTGTGGGTACAATTGGTGTTAGATTCTCAAATTTTTCTTCAAGGAATCTTTTTAATGGTAAAGCATGGAGACCCTTTCCCAGAGGTGACGGACAGACGCTTTCCATAAGAGCACAGGCAAGCTCAAAGTCTTTCCAGGCTTATAATTTATCATTTGTTGAACCATGGTTTGGCGGGAAAAAGCCAAATTCATTCAGCGTTTCATTAACTCATACCGTTAGTAAACGGCCCATATATGTTGAAGGGAAATATAGAGCTAATGATACCAGCTATTTTAAAGTATATGGAGCATCAATCGGACTGGGAAGACGACTGAAATGGCCGGATGACTATTTTACCATTTACAACGACGTCAGTTTTCAGCAATACCGGTTAAGCCACTATGGAATTAGCCAGTTTATGTTCACTAATGGCATATCTAACTTATTAAGTTTTAAAACCATAATATCAAGGAGTTCACAAGACCAGATGCTTTATCCAAGAAGAGGTTCAAATTTCAGTTTCGGATTACAACTAACGCCGCCATACTCTGCTTTCAGCAATAAAGACTACTCTGCTTTGTCTTTGGATGAAAAATATAAATTTATTGAATTTCATAAGTGGACATTTAAAAGCGCATGGTATACCAGCCTTATTGGGAATTTAGTTTTGGCTACAAAAGCGGAATTTGGCTACCTTGGCCATTATAATAAGGATATTGGACCTTCACCGTTCGAAAAATTTGAAGTCGGAGGAAATCCAATGTACGCCTCCAGTTATATTTTTGGCGCAGATATTATTTCACTGCGTGGATATAAAGATGGAAGTATTACACCCCAGGTAATTATGGAAGGAAGGACCACACCAATTAATAATGGAAATGTTTATAATAAATATACTTTGGAACTTCGTTATCCGTTTTCGCTAAATCCTTCTGCCACAATATATGGTTTGGCTTTTCTTGAAGGTGGGAACTCATGGCAAACAATAAATGAGTTTAATCCATATCAAATAAAAAGATCCGCAGGTGTCGGCGTTAGAGTATTTTTACCAATGTTTGGCCTGCTTGGTATAGACTGGGGCTATGGTTTAGATCCGTTGCCTGGTGAAGCTGCTCCTAATGGTAGTGAATTCCACTTCGTTATGGGTCAACAATTTTAAAACATCTCCAGGTTGTTAAATATTTGGTACTATATTTGATATTAAATTTTAATAAGATATTATAATTATGTTTTTAACTTAAAATTTTTATTATGAAAAAGATTATAGTTACACTAACAGGATTAATATTAGCAATTGGCATAGCAGTTGCTCAAAAGTATGCCTTTGTTGATACTGAATATATACTTAACCATATCCCTTCATACAAAGCGGCTAAAAGCCAGTTAGATAAAACATCCGAAGAATGGCAGAAGGAGATTGAAACAAAATATACAGAAATTGAACAAATGTATAAAGACTACCAGGCCGAAAAAGTCCTGCTTACTGATGAAATACGAAAAACAAGAGAAGATGAAATAATTAATAAGGAAAAGGAAGTCAAGGAATTGCAGAAAAATTATTTTGGCCAAAGTGGATCATTGTATAAAAAACGCCAGGAATTGATAAAACCTATTCAGGATGAGATATATAAAGCCGTAAAAGATATAGCAACTGAGAGTGGTTATGCAGTAATTTTTGATACTTCAAGCGGACCAACAATGCTTTACACTAATCCGAGGTACGATGTAAGCGATGAAGTTTTGGAAAAATTAGGCTATAAAAATTAATTTCTTACATTTGCAAAGCAAATTATTTAACTATCTAATATGAAAAATGCACTTAAAATCTTAATTACATCCGTATTTTTGTTTTCCGGGTATCTTGTGAGAGCACAGGATCAGTTTAAATTAGGCCATATTAATAGTCAGGAATTATTTAATGTTATGCCTGAAAAAGACAGTGCCCAAAAAAGTCTGGAAAACATAGCCCGGCAATTTGAAAATACACTTGAAGAATTACAGGTCGAATACAACAAAAAATTGGAAGATTACCAGAAAAATGTAGATTCAATGACTGAACTTATAAGAAGCACTAAAGAGAATGAACTTCAGGATCTTATGCAAAGAATACAGAAATTCCAGGTTCAGGCTGAACAGGATCTTTCGAGACAAAGATCAGAATTATTTATGCCTATACAGGAAAAGGCACTTAAAGCTATAAATGAAGTGGCTGAAGAGAATGGTTTTACTTATATTTTTGATTTGAGTGCCGGAGGAGTTATTTATAGCGCAGAAAATACTGAAGATATATTAGAATTAGTGAAGAAAAAACTTGGACTGGAGTAACTCCAGGAAAAATATTTTTTCATTTTAAGCCAGCTGTTTTTTATGCTGGCTTTTTTATTTTTGTATATATAAAATATGTTTTCAGGTTTTGAAAACTAAAAAAAATATATGATAGCTTTGTACATGCTGGTATTAATCATTCAAAATTCAGTATATTAAGATATTATTATGAATATAAAACCTGAACAGCCGGTTGGTATATTTGATTCCGGTGTGGGAGGACTTACTGTTGCAAATGCAATAAGGCAAGTCTTACCAAATGAAAATCTTATCTATTTTGGCGATACAGCTCATTTACCTTATGGCGATAAATCGAAGGAGACTATAAATTATTATTCAAACAAAATAACAGAATACTTACTTTCTCAAGGATGTAAAATAATAGTAATTGCATGTAATACTGCCTCTGCCAATGCTTATGAAAGTGTACTGAAATTAGTGAATAACCAGGCTGTAGTTGTTGATGTTATTAATCCGGTTATAAATTATGTAGTAAATAATCCTTCAATTAAAAACATCGGTGTTATTGGCACGAAAGGTACTATCAATAGCGGGACATATACAAGAAAAATAAAAGACCTGAACAATAATATAAGAGTTGCATCATTACCTACACCACTCTTTGTGCCTATGATCGAAGAGGGTTTTATTTTTGATGATATAAGTAATGCAATAATACGTTCTTACTTATCAAAAGAGGAACTAAAAGATATAGATACTTTAATTTTGGGATGTACACACTACCCGATAATAAAAAATCAGATTAACAGATTCTTTAATTTTAAGATTGAAGTAATAGATTCTTCCATGATTGTTGCTGAGTATTTAAGAGATATTCTAAAGGGAAAATTGTTGCTTAATAATAATAGCAAAACCGATAATAAATTTTATATATCAGATTACACTGACTATTTTAAAGATATATCCAGGCTATTTTTTGAAGAGGGCATTAATGTTAAGAAGCTTAATTTCTGGAATTAGTATATTATTACATTATAGTCCACGTGCAATAATGGGATCTACGATAATTTTTTTCTGTCCTAATATTTTTTTCGAATAAACATTGAAATTTATTTTACAGGAAATATATAAATTATTCATAAAATAACTCTCTAACCTGCTTTATGATATATTGATTCTGTTATTTTATCAAAGCAATAATAATTTTGTTTAAATTTGATATAGAAAAGACATATGACTGTGTTAATTGAATAAACCTTTTGGTTGATCTGGCGTTTTATAGATTAGGACTAAACTGCAATTGTTAATATTTTAATCGATATTACTGTGTATAAATATAAATTTTATTTTAAATTTCTCATTTCCAATATATAAAAATAAATACAAATAATAAATTTATAGAATTATCATATAATCAATGAAAAAGAAAGCAAAAATTATTGAGCTTGATGAGGTTGTAGTAAAATTTGCAGGCGATTCCGGAGATGGGATGCAGCTTACAGGTTCGCAATTTTCTGAATCTTCAGCTTTTGTAGGAAATGATTTATCAACCTTTCCTGACTATCCTGCTGAAATAAGAGCACCGGAAGGCACTATTGCCGGTGTCTCTGGTTTTCAGGTACATATTGGACATAAAAAAGTACAGACACCGGGTGACCAGGCTGATGTTTTAGTTGCTATGAATCCGGCAGCATTAAAAGCTAATCTGAAATGGTTAAAATCAGGTGCAACTATCATTATTGATATTGATAATTTTGATAATAAGCACTATAAAAAAGCCGGGTATATTGAGGACCCGCTGCATGATGGTAGTCTTGAAGGATTTACCCTGGTTAAGGCACCTATTACAAATTTAACCCGTTCTACTGTAAAAGAATTTGGACTGGATTTTAAAACAGCTGATAAGACTAAAAATCAGTTTGTTGCAGGTATGTTATATTGGCTGTTTAACCGTGATATTAAAATAGGAGAATCATTTTTAAAAGCAAAATTTGCTCATAATCCTGCTATTGTTAAGGCTAATACAGCGGCATTATATGCAGGTTATAATTATGCCGAGACTGTCGAAGCTATTGCTGCTACTTTCCAGGTACTTCCTGCTGAGAAAGGAAAAGGTTTATTTAGAAACATAACAGGTAATGTGGCCACTGCATGGGGATTACTTGCAGCCGCAGAACGCTCAGGGAGGCCATTATTCCTTGGTTCTTATCCTATTACTCCTGCATCTGAAATATTACAGGAATTAGCAAAGATGAAAAACCTTGGTGCCATAACATTTCAGGGTGAGGATGAAATTGCCGGAATATGTGCTGCTATCGGAGCATCCTATACCGGCAAATTAGGTGCTACTTCTACATCAGGGCCCGGCCTTGCCCTGAAGGGAGAAGCTATTGGACTGGCAGTAATTACGGAATTACCGGTTGTTATTATCGATGTTCAAAGGGGAGGACCATCAACAGGATTACCTACTAAAACTGAACAATCGGATTTAATGCAGGCAATTTATGGTAGAAATGGTGAAAGTCCATGTATTGTTATGGCAGCTTCTACTCCGGCAAATTGTTTTGATTTTGCTTATGAGGCTGCAAGATTAGCTATTGAACATATGGCACCAGTTATATTATTAACAGACGGTTATCTGGCAAATGGATCTGAATTATGGCAAATTCCTAAGGTAAGTGAGTTACCTGCTATATATCCGCCACTGGTTAAGGATAATGATCCTGCATATCAACCATATGATCGTGATGCTAAAAAGTTAGCGCGTTATTGGGCCGTGCCCGGCCAGGAAGGACTTAGACATAGAATTGGTGGCCTGGAGAAAACTGATGTTACAGGTGAAGTTTCTTATGACCCGTTTAATCATGAGATAATGACATTGATAAGAGATGAAAAAATTAAGCGGGTTGCTAATAGAATTCCTAAGCAGAAAGTAATTGGTGAAAAAAGTGGAGATTTACTTGTTGTGGGATGGGGGGGGACTTATGGTGCTTTAATTACTGCAGTCACTGAACTGCAGGATGAAAATAAGAATTTAAGTATGGCCCAGTTCAATTATATAAATCCCCTGCCATTGAATACTGAGGAGATCTTTGGTAATTTTAAGAAAATCATTGTTTGTGAATTAAATCTCGGACAGTTTGCAAATTATCTTAGATCAAAATTTCCTCAATTCACATACCTGCAATTTAATAAAATTCAAGGTTTGCCTTTTTTAATATCAGAACTAAAGCAGAAGTTTAATGAAATTTTGGAGGAATAATAATTATGACAAATGAGATTAAAGAACCCAAACGTGCAGACAACGAATTTGAGCTGCTTGGACCTGTTAAATGGTGCGCAGGTTGTGGCGGTCATGCTGTTCTTTCTGCAGTGCAGAAAGCATTGCCAGAGACAGGTATAAAGAAAGAAAATGTTGTCTTTGTTTCAGGTATAGGCTGTTCTTCCAGATTTCCGTATTATATAAATACTTATGGATTTCATAGTCTCCACGGGAGAGCTTTTGCTATAGCTTCCGGCATTAAAGTTTCAAATCCGCAATTAAGCGTGTGGGTCGTTACAGGAGATGGCGATTCAATGGCAATTGGAGGTAATCACTTCATACATATACTTAGAAGGAACATTAATGTAAATATATTATTATTTAACAATAAAATATATGGATTAACAAAAGGTCAGTATTCGCCTACTACCCCAAAAGGTAGTGTAACCAAGAGTTCCCCTGATGGAACTATTGAAAATGCATTTCTTCCCGGTGAGTTGGCTATGGGTGCAAACGGTACATTTTATGCAAGAGTTGTGGATACAAATCCGAAAATGATGAGGGAGGTTATTATTGAAGCAGCTAAACATAAAGGTACATCCCTGGTTGAAATTCTTCAGAATTGTGTGATTTTTAATAATAAGGTGCATTCCGAAATTACAGGAAAAGATCTGAGAGATGAGAATCAAATTTATCTGGAACACGGGCAACCAATGATATTCGGTAAAAATAAAGACAAAGGATTAATCCAGAGAGGTTCAAAATTCATAGTGGTGAAAATAGGTGAAAGTGGAGTAACTAAAGATGACATACTTATACATGATGCACATAATCCTGATGATACCCGTGCTTATATGTTATCAAGAATGACATTGCCGGATTACCCTATGGCTATGGGTATAATAAGAGCCTGGCGTAGTACTGTCTATGAAGATATGCTGAATAAACAAATACAAAAAGCAAAGAAAACAAGCAAAATTAAAAGTGTTGACGACTTGTTGGCAAGTGGAAATACTTTTGAAATTAAATAAATCATTCAAGAAAAATACTTCATTCTGTGAAACTTGCCAGAATATTTATATATTGCTTGTTAAATAAAGTATTTGGTTAACCGGTTATATATTACATACTTGACATTGAATTTAAATTCTATTATATTTAGCTTTTATTAACGATAGATTAATATCACTGATGAGAAGTATTCTGTTTATTGCAATTGTTATCTTATTTGCTGATTTAGAAGCCCAATGGAATGTCAATATTTGTCCTCAAAAACTTGAGGGATGGACAGGTAGTGTTAGAAATCTTGATGTTAGATATGACAAATACGATGGGGAGATACAAGTTGGGAAAGGCTCATTTTACAGCTTTTTCAGAGGATACGCTATATTTGATATTTCTAATGTACCTGATGATGCCATAATACAAAATATTAAATTGTATTTAATTACTAATAAAATTCCTGAACGTATATCTGTTCCGGTACAAATCACGAAATTGTCAGTTGATCCCCGGCAATCGAGTTTGGAAGATGTTTACAATTCTGTCAACAGTAACGCCTTGTTAGGACCTGTTGAAGATTATCTTAAGAAAAAAGGTGAAAATGTTGTTGAGCTGAACAGTATTGCTAATGATGATTTGCAGGATCATTTGAAAAAAAATTGGTGGGCTATTGGTTTCCGCCAGGTTGACGACGGGATGGATAATTCCAGAACAGTAGGAACATTTGAAGGATATAACTGTACTGATACAATTAGTCCTATGTGTATAGTCACTTATTCTCTGGAATACAAGCGAAAAGTTTATAAAGGAAGAACAGTAAAATATACACAGGAATTAACTTTTAAAAATGCTGATATTTCTATTGAATATTGGGATCATCTAAAAGTTGATGGCGATATTATTTCATTATATTTAAACGGGAAACCAGTTGTTTCTGAATTTACCCTTAGAAAGGATAGAGAAAAAACTGAAATAACTTTAAGGACAGATATGCCAAATGATTTATTTCTTTATGCTCACAATGAGGGACAAAATCCACCAAACACCGTATCAATATTGATCTCTGATGGAATTACTTCTCAAAATATTATTCTGGAATCTGACCTGAATAGTTGTGAGGCAGTTTTAATAAAAGTAAAACAATAATACGTCGTCCTTAGCTATTTTAGCGCCAATATTCCGCCAATTGTTAAAATGAAATGTTCAGGTTATCATATTTAAGAAACTTCTCCAGAGTATATTTTCTTTTGGCGGATCAGCAATTATTTTTATTAAGTTCTTTTTTACAGGATGTATAAAACTAATTTCTCTTGAATGAAGGTGAATGCTCCCATCCTCATTTGCTTTTGAAAATCCGTACTTTAAATCTCCTTTGACAGGACAATTAATATTAGCAAGCTGTGTCCTAATCTGATGATGACGGCCAGTTATCAGGTTAATCTCCAACAGATAATGATTGTTTGATTTAGTTATCATCTGATATTCAAGAATAGCCTCTTTAGATTTTAGCACGGGCTTCTCATAAGTATAAGATTTATTTTGCTTCTGGTTTTTAATGAGATAATTTACTATAGTATCCTGCTTTTTCGGAGGTTTATTCTTTACGATGGCCCAATACTTTTTACTGATTTCATTTTCACGCAACATTTTATTTAAACGACTTAATGCTTTACTTGTTCTTGCAAAGATAACTGCCCCGCTTACAGGGCGGTCAAGACGGTGTACTGTTCCTAAAAAGACCTTGCCGGGTTTGTTATATTTGTTTTTTATGTAGTGTTTAATCTTTTCTTCAAGTGACAGATCTCTGGTAATATCTTTATGAGTAAGATCATTATTAAATTTATTAACTGCAATAATATGGTTATCTTCATAAAGAATGTTTAGTGAAGTCTTCACTAGTACTGTTCTTTTTCGTTTGGGAAATTTCTGCTTTTTATATCATCAATATAATTTGTAACTGCATTTGTTATTTCCATGTAAAGGTTGTGATAACGGCGTAAAAATCTTGGTGAGAATTCCTGAGTTATACCAAGCATGTCATGTAACACAAGAACCTGGCCATCAACCTCTTTGCCTGCTCCAATGCCAATGACGGGTATTTTTAGTTTCTTAGTTACTTTGGCTGCCAGTTCTGCGGGAATTTTTTCAAGTACTAAACCAAAACATCCTGCTTCCTCTAAAACATGAGCATCTTTAATAAGCTTTTTTGATTCTTCTTCGTCTGTAGCTCTTACAACATAAGTTCCGAATTTATGTATTGACTGTGGCGTTAATCCAAGGTGTCCCATAACAGGTATACCAGCCGACAATATTTTGCTGACAGATTCTTTAATCTCTTCTCCACCTTCCATTTTTACTCCGTGTGCACCGGTTTCTTTCATAATTCTAATAGCAGATGTCAATGCTTCAATTGGATTACCCTGATAAGTACCAAAAGGTAAATCAACTATTACCAGGGCCCTTTTAACTGCTCTGACAACAGACGAAGCATGGTAGAGCATTTCATTAAGAGTTATAGGGACCGTTGTTTCATGTCCTGCCATAACGTTTGAAGCAGAATCTCCAACCAAAATTACATCTATACCGGCCCTGTCAATAATTTTAGCGATTGAGTAATCATAAGCTGTAAGCATTGCTATTTTCTCATTAGCTGACTTCATTTCCCGCAATACCTGGGTAGTAATTCTTTTCGGTTTATCTTTAATTGTCATTGACATGATATCGAGTTTAGTATTTAAAGCTGTAAAGTTTATAAATAAATTTGAACCTATTGGTGTTATAGGTATTTAATTTTAAAATCTTTGATTTTATTTCATAGGATAAATTAATAAAACACTGTCTTTTTGTCACAAAATTTTATAAATGCAATTTTTAATAGTATATTTTACACGAAAATATGGCAGAAATACAATATGGCATAATCATTGTCAAAATAGACAATAAATAAATTTAATATATTATTAATTAAAACATAAAATAATGGGTAAAATTATTGGAATAGACCTTGGTACTACTAACTCGTGTGTATCGGTAATGGAAGGCAATGAACCCGTCGTTATTCCTAACAGTGAAGGTAAGCGTACTACTCCGTCAGTAGTAGCATTTATTGATAATGGGGAAAGAAAGGTTGGTGATCCTGCCAAAAGACAAGCAATTACCAATCCGATGAAGACTGTTTTCTCTATTAAACGTTTTATGGGTGAAGGTTTTGATAAAGTTGGCGTAGAAATTAAGAGAGTACCATATAAAATAGCTAAAGGTGAAAATAATACTCCAAGAGTTCAAATAGATGACAGAAAATATACTCCTCAGGAAATTTCCGCAATGATCCTTCAAAAGATGAAGAAAACTGCAGAAGACTATCTTGGACAGGAAGTTAATGAAGCAGTTATCACTGTTCCGGCGTACTTTAGCGACTCTCAACGTCAGGCTACTAAAGAAGCTGGTGAAATAGCCGGATTGGTTGTTAAGCGAATAATTAATGAACCGACAGCCGCTTCACTTGCTTATGGCCTTGATAAAAGGAATAAAGATATAAAGATTGCTGTTTTTGACCTGGGAGGCGGCACCTTTGATATATCAATACTTGAGCTGGGAGACGGGGTATTTGAAGTTAAATCAACAAATGGAAATACCCATTTGGGTGGTGACGATTTTGATCATAAAATTATCGACTGGCTGGCAGATGAATTTCAGAAAGACGAGGGAATAGATCTCCGAAAAGATCCAATGGCAATGCAACGCTTAAAAGAAGCTGCAGAAAAAGCTAAAATCGAACTTTCGAGCTCAACCAGTACTGAAATTAATTTACCCTATATAATGCCTGTTGAAGGCATACCAAAACACCTGGTAAAAACCCTCTCAAGGGCTAAGTTTGAAAGTCTTACCGATCAATTAATTAATTCAACAATCGAGCCATGTAAAAAAGCTTTGAAAGATTCAGGATTAAGTGCTTCGGATATTGATGATGTTATATTGGTGGGAGGATCTACACGTATACCTGCTATCCAGAATGTTGTTGAGAAATTCTTCGGGAAAAAACCATCTAAAGGAGTAAATCCTGATGAAGTAGTGGCAATTGGAGCTGCAATACAAGGTGGTGTATTAACAGGAGAAGTAAAAGACGTGTTATTACTTGATGTCACCCCATTATCACTGGGTATTGAAACTTTGGGAGGAGTTATGACTAAGTTGATTGAATCAAATACAACAATTCCTACCAAGAAGACAGAAACCTTTACAACTGCTGCTGATAATCAACCATCAGTAGAAATTCATGTTTTGCAGGGTGAAAGACCTATGGCAGCAGGAAATAAGACTATTGGTAAATTTCATCTGGACGGTATTCCGCCTGCTCCCAGAGGGATTCCCCAGGTTGAAGTAACTTTCGATATCGATGCAAATGGTATACTAAATGTATCAGCTAAGGATAAAGGTACAGGTAAAGAACATAGCATAAGAATAGAAGCTTCTTCAGGTCTCACTGATGATGAAATTGAAAAGATGAAACAGGAAGCTCAAATACATGAAGAAGAAGATAAAAAACAACGCGAAAGTATTGATAAACTGAATAGTGCAGATAGTATGATATTTCAAACTGAAAAACAACTTAAGGAGTTTGGAGACAAATTACCTGCCGAAAAGAAAGAACCAATAGAGAAAGCTTTGAATACTCTTAAAGAAGCTTATAAAAACAAGGATATTGAAGCTATTGATAAAGCTATGGCAGAATTAAATTCTATGTGGCAACAAGCATCGGAAGAAATGTATAAGGCAGGTCAAACAGCTGAACAAACCACCGGCGATACTAAATCGGATAATTCTTCCAAGAAAGGTTCGGATTCAAAAGGAGGTGACGAGGAAGTAACAGATGTTGATTTTGAAGAAGTGAAATAAAATATACATTCATTCAAATTTTTCACTTTTTTTTTATAAATGTGTCCTAACTATCCTATATTTATACATCATCTTCTTAATTACTGAAATCAATATAATTTCAATTGTTATATAGTATGAAAAGTTTATTTATTATTTTAATATTCATTAGCTTACCTGGGATAGCTTTTCTGCAGACTAATTCCAATATTAATGATACCCTGTTTAATAAGGTTGATAAAAACGGATTAAAACAAGGTTACTGGAAGAAATATTATCATACCGGTAATCTTAAATACTCGGGACTTTTTAAAGATGATAAACCGGTTGGAGAATTCAGCAGGTATTTTGAAAGCGGTAATTTAAAGGCAAAAATGAATTTTGATACCTTATCCAATTATACTGAAGCAAAAATATATTACGAAAATGGAGCACTTGCAGCACATGGATATTATCTTAAATCAATGAAGGACAGCCTGTGGAAGTTTTATAGCTATTATGAAAAAACTTTAATCTCTGATGAAATTTATAATAAAGGAATGAAAAACGGGTTAGCACATAAATACTATTCAAATGGTAATACAACAGAAAAAATTGAATGGAAAAATAATATTAAAAATGGTATATGGGAACAATATTACCAGGATAACTCATTAAGACTTAAAGGGCAATACAAAAATGGTAAACTTACCGGTGATTACTTTGTTTATTATCCAAACGGACATATTCAGGTTAAAGGTCATTATCTGGAGGATAAAAGACATGGTAAATGGATATTTTATGATAAGGAGAATAGTATAAAACTGGAACTGAATTTTCATTTTGACAATGTGGAAAATGAGGAGGAATTAACAGAAACGCAACAGGAATTTTTTCGTAATATTGACCGGAATATGAGTAAATTTAATGAGCCTAAACAGGAGGATTTCTATCCTTCTAATTCGGAAGAATATTAGTTCAAAAGCATAAAATGAAAACTTTCAGAGTATTAATATTATTTGCTTTTATATTAATATCTGTAGTTTCGATTTCGCAAACTGCTCCTGGTCGATACTGGATTCAGTTTACTGATAAAAATAATAATCCTTATAGTCTTCAGCGGCCTGAAGAATTCTTATCTGAGCGTGCTATGCAGAGAAGAATGAAGCAGAATATATCAATTTCTTTTAATGATCTGCCTGTTTCTCCTGCTTATATTGATAGCTTAATAGCTTCAGGTGTACCGGTATATAATAGGTCAAAATGGTTTAACGCTGTAACAACAGATATTATCAGTGAAGAGTTATTAGAAAAAATATATAATTTCTCGTTTGTGGTTAAGTCATCAACTAAGAAATCTCAAAGATTTATATCAGATAGAAAGAGTTCTGCTGATGATGATAAATTTTCTTTTTACAGCGGGAACACATATGATTACGGGAACTCAATAAAACATATCAGGATACATAACGGGCATCTTTTACATCAGCAGGGATATACCGGTGAAGGGATACAAATTGCCGTATTAGATGCAGGATTCTATGGAGTGGATGTTCTTCCTGCATTTATGGATTTGTTGAACGATGACAGAATTTTAGGAACAAGAGATTTTGTAAACAGAAATTCAAATATATACCAGGAACATATCCATGGTATGGCAGTTTTATCAATATTGGGAGGGAATATACCGTTTAATCTGGTTGGTACAGCACCCGATGCAGGCTTTTGGCTATTACGTTCAGAAGCAGTTGACTATGAATACCTTATTGAAGAGGATAACTGGGTAGCTGCAGCTGAATTTGCTGACAGCGTTGGCGCCGATATCATAAACACATCTCTCGGGTATTCTACTTTTGATGATCCGGCTCAAGATCATACTTATGAAGAAATGGACGGAAGATCAACAAGGATTTCAATTGCCGCAGGTATTGCAGCATCAAAGGGAATGCTGGTTGTGGTAAGTGCTGGTAATCAAGGGAATAAATCCTGGAAATATATCACAGCTCCATCTGATGCCGATAGTGTTCTTTCAGTTGGAGCAACTGATTCACTTGGAGTCATAGCAGCATTAAGTTCGCGCGGACCTTCTTCGGATGGCAGAATAAAACCTGATGTTTGTGCATTAGGCTTGAATAATTATTATCAACGAACAGACGGAACATTAGGAACCGGTGGAGGAACATCTTTTGCAGCGCCAATAATTTCCGGTTTGGCAGCATGTCTCTGGCAGGCAAATCCGGAGGCTACAAATATGGAGATATATTCTGCAATTCATGAAAGCTCACACAAATATTCTAATCCGGATACAATATACGGTTACGGAATACCTGATTTTTACCTGGCAAACATAATTTGTGCAAATAAACTTGATACCGGATCTAATAGATTGCATTCATTAAGTGCTTTTCCCAATCCATTTAACACTGAAATTAATGTCTGCTTTCTTTCAAACTATACTGGAATGGCATCTGTAATACTATATAATGTAACTGGTAAAAAGATAAAAGAAATAATATATTTTATAAACGATAATTATAATCAAATATTCTGGGATGATTTACCTGACCTTCCTTCAGGAATATATTTAATTAAAATTCAATCCGGGGAATCGGTCTTAACTCAAAAGATAATAAAATGGAAATAAAAGCGTGAATCCTGCTGAAAAACATATAACCCTTTGGGAATTAAATAAAGAAGTTAAAGGAGTTTTAAAGAATAATTTATTACAGTATTATTGGGTTATTGGAGAAATAAGTGAAATAAAGATAAATATCAGCGGACATTGTTACATTGAATTAGTTGAGAAAAATGAGGCAACAGATATTCTTAATGCTAAAGCCAGAGCAATAATATGGGCTTCAACTTTAAGAAAACTACAGCCTTATTTTGAGACAACAACCAACTTAAAGCTTACAGATGGCATTAAAATATTGGTTAAAGTAATTGTGGAGTTTCATGAATTATATGGATATAGTCTGAATATTATTGATATTGACCCAACCTATACAATAGGCGAGTTAGCACGAAAAAAACAGGAAATTATTAATAAGCTTATTAAAGAGGGAGTGATTAATATGAACAAAGCAATACTATTTCCTCTACTCCCCCAGAAAATAGCAGTGATCTCATCTGAAACTGCCGCCGGATTCAGAGACTTTATTGATCAAGTTAACAATAATCCC